>NZ_LVCT01000263.1:0-15754 GCF_001647205.1 Rhodococcus sp. EPR-134 | reverse complement strand
GACGCTCGTTCGTGAAATTCACGGGACGCAAGACCAAGCACGCACAAAGGAGTAACCCCGTGGACGTAACCGACGTCGAAGAAGAAGACACGATCCGTCGGTTGTGTCGCGAGGTCTCCGACGAGCTCGAAGCGCTCACCGAACGCGCGGTACAACAGATTCGCAGCGAACTCCCGGCCTACTCCGCGGTACCAGTGGCCGAGCAAGGCAACTACATCCGCAAACAGTTGTCCGCAATGCTGTGTGCCGTCGCCGAGAACGAAACGATCACCACAGAAGACACCGACCGAAACCGCGAACTCGGGCGCCGTCGCGCGATGCAAGGGCTCCCCCTCTCCGATGTCATCGAGACCTATCACATTGCATCTCGTGAGCTCTGGGACACGATGGTCCAGCGGTCCACGAAACCAACACACGAGCTGCTGCAAGCAGGCGGCAAACTCTGGGACCTCGTTCACGCCGCGACGAGCGCAGTCGCAGTCGGACACTCCGAGGCAACGCGCAGCGAGCAGGCCATCCGCGCCGGCGTTCGATACCGATTCTTCGAAACACTGCACAGTGCAACGGATATGGAACTGAGCAACGCCCGAGAGCTGGCACAAACCCTCGGATTCGATACACAGAAATCGTTCCAAGCACTGTCGGCCGTCGAGGAGGAATGGTCAGAAGCACAAGTGGAAAACCTGCAACGAACCCTGGATTCCGTGCATGCTGTCGCGCATTGCAGTCGACATGGCTCCCGAGTAATCGTGATGTGTCAGGGCGAACCAACCGAAGTCATCCACGCAATCATGCGAGATCATCCACGAACTTCACTAGGTATCGGGATGCCCCGGGTCGGGCTCGTCGGCGCAGCTCAAAGCATCAAAGACGCCGAGCGCACATTGCAGTTGGCGACAGCGCCGGGCACGACGGTCAGTTTTGCCGACGAATGGCTCATCGCCACTCTTGCCACCCACCAGGACGAGCTGCTGCCGCTTCTACAGGCTGGGGCGTCCGTGGCCGAACAGCACTCACATCTGATGGATGCCGTCCGCGCCTTCGCCCGAAGCGGGTTCTCCGTCAGCGCTGCCGCCCGTGACATCCACCTACATGCGAACTCTGTCACGTATCGACTCGACCGCTGGCAGCATCTGACCGGATGGGATGCGCGAACCCTCGACGGCCTGATGAAATCTATCGTGAGCCTCGAACTGTTTCATCGCCGAACGCTCGACCACCATCTGACACCGAACACGCGCCGCGTGTCCTCGGCACGCTGAACCGCGCCCGTGCTTGTCACTCCGACTCGCCGTCGAGACATTGCCCAAGCCAGGCACCCATATCCGACGCAGCGCGGCGGGCAACAGGCGTTGGATGGTTTGTAAATCCATGCGGGACATCAGGATAGAGACGCAAGTCGACGTCGTTTCCGGCCGCCGACAGTCGCGCCACCATGGCAAGGTTCTCTGCCAGGACCACGTCTTCTGATCCAACGACAACGAGGGTCGGCGGCAGGCCGCTGAGGTCGCCGAATGTCGGAGAAATATCCGGGAGAGTGCGATCATCGACATAGCCGACGTAGGCTTCGATGAAGTATTCGTCGCTGATGGTGCGGCCCGCGGGAGTCTGGGCACTGACGTCGTACGTGCCCGCTTCCAGCACCGCACCCGAAAATGCCTTGGCCAGACCTCGATCACGAAGGCGCAGCAACGTCGTCGTCACCAAGGTTGCTCCCGCCGACATGCCACCGATGGCGAGCCTGGTCGTCCCGAACCGTTCGGCAGCGACATCAAGCAGCCACAAGGCGACTGCCTCACAATCGTCCGGCGCTGCCGGCCAAGGGAATTCCGGTGCAAGCCGGTAATCGACGGTAACCACTACCACCCCGACCTCGTCGGCAAGTCTCATGCTTCGGGCGTCAGCGCTGGCCGCTGAACTCATGTAGAAACCCCCACCCGGAAGATACAGATAGACCCCGTTGACATCGCCGTCTTTCGGAGTGACTACGCGCACCGAAACGGATCGGCCCTCGATGTCGAGTGTGTGTTCAACAGCCCGGCTCGCCGTGGGATCAACCACCCTGGATGCTCGCACCACAAGCAGTTCTTGCAGGGAACTCGGACCGACACCGGCAGGCCGCGACGCATAGAACGCTCGCGTACTCGCCAAATCGTCACGAGGCATTTGTTCGATCAGATCAGTCAATGCAAGCTTCACCAGGGCTCCCTCGGGTCGAGACTTGTCGACAATGATGACACCTCCAGCAGGAGCACGTGTCCGACGTGTTCTCGGCAACGCGGGGCCGTGACAGGTATGAGCAAACCGCGCCGGAAACGGGTCTTCTCACGCTAGCCTCGACTCGGAATTGGACGTTTGTCTAGAAAGGTCGATGGATGCGTGCGCTGTTGCTTGCCACCCTCGCAATCCTGGTCCTCCAGATTGCAACTCCGGCGGCGAACGCTGCACCACCGGATCCGGGCTGGACTCTCCCCCAACTGACCGTCGCAGATCGAACGATCAAGGACGTCGACGGACGAACGGTGTTGCTCCGCGGCGCGAACGCCAACGGTCTCAATGACTACGCAACCAACGGCACCGGTCTACCCACCGTTACGCCGCTGGGAAGAACGGACTTCGCGCAGATGGCAGCGCTGGGCTTCAACGTCGTCCGGCTCAACGTCGCGTGGTCCCTCCTGGAACCGACCCGCGGTGCATTCGACACTGCGTACGTCGACCGCGTTCGAGTAGCGGTCGAGGATGCAAAAGACCACGGCATCTACACCGTTCTCGACATGCATCAGGATGCATGGGGCCCGTACGTCGGCACTCCGAGCGACCAGTCGTGCCCGTCATTCATGCGGCCGGGAGTCGGCTGGGACGGCGCACCCGAGTGGGCAACCCTGACCGGCGGATGGACAACCTGCAACATCGGTGGACTCAGGGAAGCCGCACCCGCGATCGCCCATGCCTTCCAGGCGTTCTACGACGACGAGCAAGGAATCCAGAGTCGCCTCGTCGCGACGTGGGCGCGGTTGGCTGCCGAGTTCAAAGACGAACCAGCTGTAGCCGGATACGACCTGTTGAACGAACCGAACCCCGGCCTGCGCGATCCATTCACGGCAGCTGATCAGATCGGGCAGTTCTACAAGCGGGCCACCGACGCCATCAGACAGGCCGAAGCAGGAGGATTTCCACACCTCGTGTTCTTCGAGCCCAGCGCGATCTGGTCGGCTTTCGGCCTCGACGCGCTGCCTCCACGCCATTACCTGACCGATCCCCTGGTGGTCTTCTCGCCCCATCTCTACAGCGAATCGATAACGGTCAGTAGCGAATTTCCCGGAATCGAAGACGGATTCAAGATCGCCGACCTCGCTGCCGCCTGGTACGACGCACCGTTGTGGACAGGTGAATGGGGTTGGTTCGGCGACGCCGGCGAGCAGAGAGCAGACGTCGACCGCTTCGTCGATGCCACCGACAGGTACCGGATGGGCGGCGCGTGGTGGTCGTGGACACAAGCGTGCGGTGACCCCCACCCGGTTCGCGACGGCAATACCCACCAGCCGCAGGGAAATCTGAATCGCATCGACTGCCCGTCCGGTGAATCACTCGGGCTCGTAGAGGGATTCGCCGCGCCACTCTCGCGAGCGTATCCGCGGGCAGCGCCCGGCACGCTGACGGAGGTATCGCGTGACGGGTTTGACGGGAGCGGCACCGGACGGGTCGAGGCCTGGTACCCCGGCACCGACCGGCCACAGCTCGAGACCACGAATCTCTCCGACGTCCGACTGTCCCCGATCGAGGGCGGATGGCAACTGATCGGTCACGCCGACGGCGACTACGCGGTCAAGCGCGCCTGATCGAACGATCATCCGGGAATCGCGCGTTCACACCACGCGAAAGAGCGGGTATCAGAAGATTCCGCCAATTCCCTTGCCGATCAAAACAACTCCGACGACCAAGATCAACACACTCATCACCGTGGTGTTGTTGTCCTGGAGCCAGACTTTGAGATTGGCCAACGGCTTTCGCAGGCGATCAGCAGCCACCAAGTATCCGATGACCGGGATCGCGACAGTTGAACTGGCGATGACCGTGAAGACGAGAATCGAGGTGATCGCTCCGCTGGTCGCCAACGACGCCGAGCCGATCGACACTCCGGCCGCGATGCACATGAGCAGGTTCTTCGGGTTGATCGCGGCGAGCGCGAATCCAAGGCCCAATCCCTTGACCGCGGTCATCTCGTCGACGGCTTGCATCCACTTCGGTGTTTCGTGCTCGCCGCTGCGCCCCCGCCACTGCTTGACCCCGACGGCCAACAGGAGGACACCGAGAGCTAGTTTGATCCACGAAACCGTGGCGGACGGTCCGTCGTCTGACGTGCTGACGGCACTGGACAAGATGACGAAAAAAACTGTAGCGATGAAGATTCCGAGTAACCAGCCCACCGCGAACCCGGCGCTGGTGCTACCCGCTCGCTTGGAGAGCAACATCAAGATGGTGGCGATGACGGCCACCGGCGACACGGCGACACCGACGGCCAACGGGAGAAGTTCTCCGACAACGGAACCCATGTCAAAACTCATTTCTGATTGCGGCAAGCAGGATAGGCGGTAGGCGAGAAAAGCCGCCCCTGTCCGCCACGACGGACAACAGAGCACAGCTGATACCGCTGCGCGACAATGCTGACACTGCGAGCGCCTGCGTAGTTGATGCCTCATTCGAAAGGGATGAGTGCCTGAACCGCAGGCCCCGATTCCCCACCGAAGATCGCGAAAAGACTTGGTCAACGGTGTGTCGGCTGCGCTCGCAGCAGAGCGCAGCCGACATTATCGAGGAGGATCACCAGACACAATCTCGAGTAGTGACCTCACGCGTAAAGACGGGTTACTTCGCGCAGCCACTGCCCTCGAACGCGAGCTTGGACGTATATTGCCCGTCCGGCAGATACTCTCCCATCACTGCCTTCTCGTCACCGGGCGTCTTGGTGTCGTGTGCAGCGTGGCTGAAGTCCTTGGCCGGCAGCATGTTCCGCATGATCAAGAGGGAATCGTCGGGGTGCCCTGCGCCGTCACCGGCCGGCGAGAGCGAAAGCCATGACACCCCACATTCCTTCGTAGCGTTTGCGGGTCGGTCTTCAGGGAGCGACGCGACAATCGTGTAGCGACCATCCGCATCAGTGGCCATCTGCTCGTCGAACAGACACGTCGCTACCTTCGTCGTTGCCAGCGATTCATTGCTGCACATCGACCAGAACCGCATGTCGACTGCGCTGTCGAGATTCTTTGCGCCGCCTGTCGTCTTCGGAGTCCTCGGCAACTCTCCCCGAAGTACTAGAACTTCGCCGAACCCACGGTTGACTTCGGCGGTGACGTAGCTGTTGTCGATGTTGGAGTACTGCCCGCCCACCCGCTGGGGTGTGCCATCGCATTTGCCGAGATAGGTACAGCCGAGCGTGAACTCGGCGCTGTAGTACGCCCGCCAGACTGGTGTCTGCTCGGAAGGGAATGTCGCAGGCTTGCCCGGTTGGTCACGCAATGCCTTGTACGTGTCCAGCGGCAGCGAAGCCGGCTTCAAGATTCCGTTGTCCGCACCGACCGCTGAACACAGATCCTGCCCGCGCAACACCTGACCACCGGAAAGGTGCAGCTCTGGCTCCGGCAGTCCAACGCCGCCGGTGAGATCACGCCCGTTGTCCGGCAGGTAGATGCGATAAAGCAGGCTTATCCGGTCCTGACCTGGCACACCGGCATACAAGGTGTTGGGTTTCGGCTCAGCAGGCGAGGCCTCGTTGAGGACGGAAGCCGTGTACGACCTGGCACTTTCGTTCGATCGATCGGCACCGGGAAGATAGGTGTTGCGCGAACCTGCGTCGGGAGCTGTCGAAATGTCATTGAGGACGGCGGTCGGCATCGCGGTTGCCGCGTTGTACGAGTTCAACGACTGATAGCGCGCATGCGCATACTGCCCTCGGATAACCAACTCGGCGTTCTCGGGGATTGTGAACTGCGCAGCCCAGTAAATCGCCGCAGTGTCAGGAAAGGCGTAGTTGAGCTGTGGGTCCGCGCGCTCGGGATTGATCGGCACGGACCAGAAGCAGGTCGACACCGGATGCTCGACGTCCGGTCCGCCGGATCCGAAATCGACAGAACCAGATTCGGATCCGCTAGCCGAACCGGTTCCTGATCCGGATCCGCTCGACGAACCGAAATCGACAGATCCGACCGCCGGCGCGGCAACCGCGGACCCAGCCCCGGCAAATACAGTGATCGCGCTCAGCGCCACCGCAGCTACGAGTGTTCTTGATGAATGCATCGCGCTCCTTGTTAGATAGCTGACAAACAGTGATAGAACGATCTAGAGCGACTACTCCCGGTCCAACGACGAGAGACCGTCACGAGGTCCGCACTCCGCACTACTACTTGGTGGGTTGAAAGTCGTTCGTCAGAGCACCGCGAATCGCGTCGGTGTCCGACTGAGACCAGTTGTCGGGGTGCAGGATCCGCGCCCACATGTCCGCCGCCTCGGCACCGTAGTTGTGCCCGTGACCTGGCGGAACGTCCGCCGAGAAGACCATGTCGAGTGTCACCTGCCAGAATGTCACGAACGGTATCCACGTCATTCCCGGATCGACATCACGGCCGAGAGGCTCGGCAAGCCAGTCCGGCTTGTTCAGAAGCAGGTCGAAAGACCACCAGACGATTGGGTCGCTGGCGTGCTGCCAGTCCACGACGCGCGAGTCGTTCCACGGCGCATCCAGTTCGAGATCCTCCGGATAGGCAGCGAAACGAATCGACTGCCCGTCGTCGATCACCGGCACGGCTTCCCGTGAGCCGGAGTCACGACTGCTGGTGATCTCCTGCCATTGAGCGGTGAAGTTCGGAGTCCCCGACCACAACGCCCCATCCACCCGCGTCGCCATGTCCTGTGCTCCCGCGAACGCGGCCTGTCCCCCGTACGATCCGAGGCTCTCGCCGAAAACGACAAGCTTGGGGCGCTTGTCGAGCGGCAGATCGATCCACTTCGCATAGACAGAGTTGAACAGCGCCCGGCCTGCGGCCATCGGGGTTTCGCGATCGGCGATGAATGCCAAAGGGCTGGGAAGGAACGAGTACTGCATCGCCGCGATGGCGGTATCGCCGCCCTGGACGTATTCGAAAGCGGACGCCACGTCGTCGTTCACCCAGCCGCGGCCGGTGGTGGTCACTACTGCCAGGACGGCACGGTCGAAGCCGCCGGTGCGCTCGAGTTCGTTGACGACCCGCTGCGCGACACCGTCGACGGAATCCGACGACTCACGGCCGGCGTACACGCGGATGGGTTGCTTCGCGTCCCGGCCGGTCAGCGCGGAAATCTGCACCGCAGACGGCCCGCTACCCATGAAAGTGCGACCCTCCTTGCCCAGCGAATCCCATGCCTCGGCAGACATGGGTGAACCACTGCGTTCGGCGATCAGAGGCTGGTCGATACCATCGGGCGTGTCGTTGTCCGCGCCGGAGAAACTCCAGTTCGCAAAAGCGATGAGCCCGTTGTAGAGGGCACCGTTGACGACGAAGATCGCCAACGCGAAGACGACGACCAAGCTCGCGACTTTCGCTGCTTCCTTGGGAACAAACCGCAGAGCAACGGCAGCGAGCCCTCTGGTGAGATGCCGCAGACCGCGACCCGCCTCCAACAAGATCAACCACACCACCAGCGAAATCAGCAGCACCAGAAGATAGTTCGCCCGGTTCACGCGAGGCGCCTCGACCAGATCACGGACGATCTGCTGCCACCATGAACCCAAGATCAGAAAAAGAGGCACCAATATCACTGCCAGTACGGCGAGTACGGCCCAACCGATCCGCTTGGTCCGGTCCGACCATGTCGGTTCGACTCCGCATTTGCGGATCATCCACGCCACGCTCACACCGATGCCGTACCCGGTGGCGACGGAAATACCGGTTGCCACGCCCTGCAGGTACCACGCGCGCGGTAAGAGGGACGGGCTCATCGAGAGGACGAAAAACACCAGACCGAACGACAACCCGACCGAGTGCAGTGTCTTGCCGTAGCGCCGCACACCTTCCCACACACGTTTCATGCCCGAATCGTAAGTGCGCCAGAAAGATGAAATGCGCCTCTCATCCCTTTCGAATGAGGCGCGAACTACGTCGGTGGAAAGTGTTCGCTATTCCGCGTCATGCACCGAAAAGCTTCGGCCCAACGGCAATCACGGGCGAACACCGGTGGTGCGTTGACAGATTTCACACACGCGATTCCGCGTACACTGTGTGGGGTCAATCCACTCTGCACGTACAAATTCGGCGCGATTCTCATGGCGGCAAAACGAGGAAACCTACCGATCGAACTGAGCAGTTTCGTCGGTCGTCGGTCCGAGGCCAAAGAAGTCCGACGCCTGCTGTCGGACTACCGGCTTGTGACCCTTACGGGCCTGGGTGGGGTCGGCAAAACCCGCTTGGCGCTCCGTGCCGCCGATGATTCCTCCCGTGCGTTCCCCGGGGGCGTCTGGTTCGTCGACTTCAGCGAACTGCGGGAGCCGGCACTTCTCGATCAGACGATTCTTGCCGCACTCGGAGTACAAGACCGATCTACGCGGTCACCGCGATCGGTACTGATCGGCCGTCTCGTCGACGAACGTGTCCTGCTTGTTCTGGACAATTGCGAACACCTCATCGGCTGGGTTGCCGACACCGCCGCCGAACTTCTCCGGTGCTGTGCCCGATTGGCACTTCTGGCGACCAGCCGAGAACCGCTCGACATTCCCGGCGAGATGGTATTACGGGTACCGCCTCTGCGATTTCCCAACGAGGCGCCGTCGCCAACCGACACCCGCGATGGTGATGCGATGATGCTGTTCGAGCAGCGGGCACGTTCCTCCGTGACGGACTTCCGCATCACCAGCGAGAACAGCGCGGCTGTGGAGAAGATCGTCCGCCGGTTGGAAGGACTACCGCTGCCGATCGAGTTGGCGGCTGCCCGACTGAGGGCGATGTCGGTCGATCAGATCCTGCAAAAACTCGACGACCGCTTCCAACTGCTGACGCGGGGCAGCCGGAACGCTCCAGCGCGTCAACAGACGCTTGCACAGAGTATCGACTGGAGCTTCGATCTGTGTACGCCGCCGGAGAAGTCGTTGTGGGCGAACTCGAGCGTATTTGCGGGTAGCTTCGATCTCGGGTCCGTCGAAGGAATTCTCGCCGACGAAGCACAGAACGACGACTTGGGCGATCTCGTGATGTCCCTTGTCGACAAGTCGATCCTCATCCGTGAACAAAACGGCTCGTACGTCCGCTACCGCCTACTCGAGACTCTTCGCGACTACGGGCGTGAACTGGTGTCAGTCGACGAGTGGGTCTCGCTGCAGCGCAGGCACAGTGAGTGGTTCAGGCAACTCGTCTTCCGCGCCGGAGTCGACTGGACGGGGCCGCACCAAATCGACTGGATGACGCGGATCGACCGCGACTTACCCAACGTGCGCACCGCGTTGGAATTCGGTCTGACCGAACCCGACTCGGTCGAAGCCACATTGCGTACCGCAAGTGCTCTGCATGATTACTGGCTTGCACGTGGTCGATTCAACGAAGGTCGCTACTGGTTGGGTCGCGCCCTGGCCGAGGTGCCCGAACTGACCGAGGGCACTCTCGGTGACGCGGTAGTCGAGGCCGCCGCGACAGGCGCACTGCTGGCAGCCCTCCAACGAGATATCGCTTCGGCGACAAGCATTGCCGAAGAGGCTCGGCGACAGGCCGAGATGCAGCGGAACGACGACGGATGCATACTGGCGCGGTACACGCTCGGATTCGTCGCGGTCGCCGACGGCGATCTCGTGCGCGGCGCCGAGTACCTGGAGCAGGCTGTCGCAGCATTCCGGGCAAACGACGACATCGCCCGTCTGGTACCCGCGCTCTACTGGTTCGCCTTCGTCGTCGACGCACTCGGCGAAACCGACCGGGCTGCAAGTATTTACGAGGAGGAGTTGGCCCTCACCGAATCGCGCGGCGAAATCTTGTGGCGGTCGATGACGATGTCGGACTACGGATCCGCCCTGTGGCGTCATGGCAACCACGCTCGCGGTATCGAGCTACTCGAAGATTCTCTCCGATTGCTGCGAGGGCTGGGTAACCAGTTCGGATGTGCATGGTGCCTCGAGGAAATCGCGTGGACGCTTGTCGACCGGGACGCAAAGCTGGCAGCCACACTGATGGGAGCTGCCAACACGCTGTTCACCGCCACGGGCAGCCCGATGGACACCTTCAGGAGCATGGTCCCGTACCACGAAAACAGCGTGACCGAGGCTCGTAACCGGCTCGGAGACAGGGTGTTTCAAACAGCATTCGATCATGGACGAGCTCTGACTCTCGACGACGCAGCGGCCCGCGCGCTGAGAGAGCAACCGCCCGGTGGATCACCGAAATCGGCGGCCGACGAAGTGCTGACTCCGCGGGAGCAGCAGGTGGCCGAACTCGTCGCACAGGGCCTGACAAACCGAGCAATCGCGGACAAGCTGGTCATTTCTCAGCGCACTGTCGACGGCCACGTCGATCACATACTGAACAAACTGGGGTACGGCTCGCGCACCAGGATTGCGGCCTGGGTGCTCCAGCGCACAAACGACTTCCGCAACCCTTCGACCTCGTGACGGTCGGTGTCTTCGATCGATCGCGGCGCGGCGGGTAACCCGGCCGAATCCTGTCGCAAGAATCCGACCGTCGAAAGTTTTCTCAGCCTTCGTGATCAGCGAGAGTCCAGTGTCCCGCACCGCGCAGTTCGAGTTGTCGATTGTGAAAAACGTCGAGAGTGCTGCGATGCCCGACGCTGACAATGATGCTGTCGGGCAGTTCACGGCGAAGGATGTCGTAGAGCGTGTACTCGAGGCCTTCGTCGATTCCGGATGTCGCCTCGTCGAGAAATGCGGTTCGCGGTCGGATCAGGAGGACTCGGGCGAACGCCAACCGTTGTTGTTCGCCCGGCGACAGAATTCGAGTCCAATCAGCCGGCTCGTCGAGCCGACCGATCAAATGTGCGAGATGCACCTCGGCGAGCGCGTCGTGGAGCCTGCGGTCGTCGAAGTTCGAGCGCCCGGTGTTCGGCTGACCTGAGGGCAACTGGTCCGGATATACCAAACCCGCGCGCAGAGAACCCAATGGTAGGTATGGCCGTTGTGAGAGGAACAGGACGTCTCCGACCGGGGTGGTCACGGAACCGTTTGTGTACGGCCACAACTGCGCGATGCTGCGGAGCAGCGTGGTTTTGCCGCTACCCGACGGACCCTTCACCAGCAGTGCATCGCCGGGCCCCAGTGACATGTCGAGTTCGGAGATCAACGCCTCACCAACCGGCGTGCGCACGTCGAGTCCCCGAACAACCAAATGACTGCCAGCGGAGAACGCGTCGAGCACGGGAAGTGCGCGGGCACGACGATTGGCATCGGCGAGCCCGGTCAAACGGATCAGTGTGGCCCGGAAACTTGCAAAATCGGCATAGGACTCTCGAAAGAACGACAACGAATTGTGCACCTGGCCGAATGCTTGAGCAGTTTGCATCACGTCGCCGAAAGTGATCTGCCCGCTGAACAATCGAGATCCCTGGACCAGAAACGGAAACACCACCGCTGTCTGATCCACTGCCAGATTGAAGCCACTGAACTTGAGCGTCCGGAAGACGATCGCCCACATATTGCGGATCACTGCAGCAAAACGTAGTCCGAGCGTGCGTCGTTCGACGTTCTCTCCGCGATAGAAGGCGATGCTTTCGCCGTACTCCCGTAGTCGAACCAACGCGTACCGGAAGGTGGCGCCGAGTTTCTCGTTCAAGAAGTTCAGCATGATCAAAGGCCGGCCGATCCAGAATGCGAGTGCCGTGGTCACCAACACGTAGATGTAGACGAGAAAGATCATCGCTCGCGGAATCTCGGCACCGAAAACAGTCAACGGCCCGGACAGATCCCACAGGATCTTGGTTAAGCTGACGATCGAGACCATTGCGGCGACGGCGCCCATGGACAACGTGCGGGACGACGTCGCGAATGCGGTGATGTCTGCCTGAATACGTTGGTCCGGATTGTCGACGGGGTTCTCCAGGAAGTTTCCGCGATAGTAGGCGCGGCCGTCGAGCCAATCGTCGGTCAATGTGTCATTGAGCCAACTGCGCCAATTGATATCGAGTGTTTGGCCCACCAGGTAGACGACGAGTGAGCTAGCGACGTGGACTGCGGCCAATATCGCGAACACTCGCAGGTAGTGCCAGAAAGCGGTTTCGTCGAGGTTCTGAATGGCGTCGTAGAAATCCTTGTACCAGTACGAGAACAACACCGTCACGCGGACACCGAATATCGTGAGCAGCAGCAGTAACGCGAGAATCGACAGCGGAATGACGGTGCGCCGGGGATCGAAGTAGGGCCAAGCCATTCGCCGAAACTGGTTGCCCCAGACGGTATACCGAGCAAGCAGCAGCGCGGTGACGACGAGAACCACTACCGTGATCGCATATGCCTCTGCCAACCACAGTGCGCTGTCCGTTACCGCGCTACCCCAATTCACCGTAGCCTCCGTCCTGGAGGGGAACTGACGATCACATATCGGTCGACAGCATTCGGTTCGCGATCCGCAATCCCGAGTCTTCCGCGGCATCCAATGCACGTGATTGCTCTGCCGTTATCCTGTCGCACACCCAATCCCAGTGCATCGTCACCACAGCGCCGGGGACGGGCATCGCCGCAAGCGCGTTGCCCTCGACCCTCCACCGCACTCTCTGCGTTGCCGGTCGGCCGCGTGCGAGTTGCTCACCGTCGAACTCGAGCGGGGACGAAACCACCAATGCATGCTCCTCGCCGACGTCCTCGACCACTCCCCATCTGATCCGGCAGTTCTGGAGGACGGACAGTGGGACCGCACCGTGCTTCCGAAGAAGCTTGACCCACGGATACACCAGAAATACGTGAAAACTGTGGTGCGCGAGCGCGCGGTCCCGACCCCCGAGGACGGGGAGGAACCCGGTGTTCTCGCGTTCACCGAATGCCCCCCTCAAGTGCTGTAACAACTTCCCCGAATCGAGAGAGTCGAGGAGATCACCTCCCACCCAATAGGCTTCGATCACTCGCGAATCCAGGGGGTCGTCGATGCCCGCTCCTACAGCCAATGCCTCGAGGTACGGCCACGCACCGTCGAATTGACGAGCGTGATCACGGTCGCCGCTGCCCGAGTTGCCGCTGGCCAGACGAAGCAGCACTGAAGGATCGTCGGGTCCGCAGTAACCCAACTCGTTCGGCGGATACGCGTAGCGGGCAAACAACGCCGGCCCGTTCATACCGACGGCAGTCATCAGCAGATCCGAGGAAGTTGTTCACCTGCCGGCAAATCCACTACCCGATTGCCTCCCAATGCCGTACGCGCCACCACCATTGTGCGATGTTCGGCCACGCACTCCCCGATCACGGCGGCTCCCATACTCAGTGGATTGCCGTGCATCGCTTCCAGAACCAGGGCGGCATCTTCGCGTGGAACGAAAGCGATCAACTTGCCCTCGTTTGCGACGTACAACGGATCCAAGCCGAGTAGCCCACAGGCGTCGCGCACGTCAGCGGGAATCGGCAGATCTCGCTCCACCAGCGCAACCCCGATGTTCGACGCCTGAGCGATCTCGTTGAGGGTCGCGGCGACTCCGCCCCGCGTAGGGTCGCGCAGGACGTGGATGTCGACACCGGTGGCAATCATGTCGGCCACCACGCCGTTCAGGGCCGCACAATCACTGCGCACTTCGGTCCCGAATTCCAGACCTTCGCGACAACTCATCACGGCCACGCCGTGAACGCCGATGTCGCCGCTGACGATCACGACGTCACCCACTTGTGCGCGAGTGGGGCTGATGTCCACCCCGTCTGCGACAATCCCGATTCCTGCGGTGTTGATGAAGACTCCGTCGCCGTGACCGGCATCGACGACCTTGGTATCACCTGTCACCAGCCGAACGCCGGCAACGTGCGCGGCCTCACCGAGCGCCTTCGCGATTCCCGCGATGTCGGTCAGTGCCGTCCCTTCTTCCAGGATGAATGCCGTCGACATCACCAATGGCTGCGCTCCAGTCATCGCCAGGTCGTTCACCGTTCCGTTGACAGCGAGATCGCCGATAGTTCCGCCGGGAAACACCATGGGTTTGACGACATACGAGTCGGTCGAGAACGCGAGCCGCACCCCGCCGACGTCGAATACGGCCGAGTCACCGAGTTCTGCATCGGCAGCGCTTCCGAACGAGGGCAGGAACAGGTGCTCGATGAGCTCGGCGGACATCGCTCCTCCACCACCGTGCCCCATGACGATGTTCGGCGAATCACGCAGCGGCAGTGGGCAGACCCACGCCGACAAGTCCACGACAGCGGTCTCCTCAGCCGGCATGACCCGCCTCCTGAAGTTCCAGGCGCCGGTACAGGTAGTACGCGGCGCACGCCCCCTCGGACGACACCATCGTGGCACCGAGCGGATTCCGCGGAGTGCATTCCTTCCCGAAGGCACTGCACTCGTGTGGCTTGATCAAACCTTGCAACACTTCTCCGGAACGGCAGACGCTCGACTCGTCAGTGTGGATATCGGTCACCGAAAAACGCTCTTCGGCATCAAAATACGCATACTTCGGTGCCAGCTGCCAACCGCTGTCCGGGATCGATCCGATGCCGCGCCACGTCCGGTCCGACACGGCGAACACATCCTCGAGCATCGCTTTCGCTGCGGTGTTGCCCTGCGCGGTGACGGCACGGGCGTAGGCATTTTCGACCTCGTATCGACCCGATTCCAACTGCAGCACCGTCTTTCGGATGCCCTCCAGCAGATCCAGCGGCTCGAATCCGGTGACGACGATCGGGACCTTGTACTTCTCGGCCAGCGCCGGGTACTCCGACGTTCCCATCACACTGCACACATGCCCGGCCGCCAGAAATGCCTGCACGCGGCACTCTGGCGAATCCATGATCGCGGCCATCGCCGGCGGGACCAGAACGTGCGAAACGAGTAGCGAGAAGTTCTCGATACCCAGGCGATTGGCCTGATAGACGGTCATGGCGTTGGCCGGCGCGGTGGTCTCGAATCCGATCCCGAAGAACACCACTTGCCGGCCCGGATTCTCCTTGGCAATAGTCAGTGCATCCAACGGTGAGTACACCACCCGCACGTCACCGCCGGCGCTCTTGATGCGGAACAGATCCGACGAACTCCCCGGAACTCGCAACATGTCCCCGAAGGAGCAGAAAATGACATCGGGTCTTGCCGCGATTTCGAGAGCTTTGTCGATGATCTCGAGCGGGGTGACACAGACCGGGCATCCGGGTCCGTGGATCATCTCGATCTGTTGGGGAAGTAATTGATCGATGCCGTGTCTGATGATCGAATGTGTCTGACCACCACACACTTCCATGATCGCCCATCGCCGTGTGGCCAGCGCACGGATCTGATCCAGCAGTTTGCCGGCCAGTTCCGGATCGGAGAACTCGTCCAGATATTTCATGATTCCGTCTCCTTCGGTTCGATCCCCGCGGCCCGGGCAGCCCTTTCGAACCCGTCACCGAATTCCTCTTCCAGTACGCCGAGGTGCTCGAATTCCGCCAGCGTGCTGCGAGCGGATTCCTCGTCGAGTCGCTGGATGGCAAATCCGACGTGCACCACGACGTACTCGCCGACTTGGGCGCCCGGAATGTACTCGAGGCACACTTCTTTTCGGACGCCACCGAAGTTCACCACCGACATCGTCGTTCCGTCGCGTTCCTCCAGGGACTCGATACGTCCCG
>NZ_LVCT01000262.1:0-12016 GCF_001647205.1 Rhodococcus sp. EPR-134 | reverse complement strand
GCACACGCCCGAACGAGCAGTAGAGGGTTCTGAAAGACACCTCCGGTGAGTACTACCTCGTCCACTCCCGCCAGTTCCCGGCCACGAATTGCCCACTCGAGCACCAGGTGCGCTACGGATTCGTGGAAACGGGCGCCGATCACTTCAGCGGGCAACTTCTCCCGGAGATCGCGGACAACAGCCCGAATGACCGACCGCGGATCTGCTGTCCACGAATCGTCGTCCGACTGCGTCCAATCGAAGGTGTACCGCGAACCGGCGCTGTCGACTCCCCTCGACACCCCCTCCAACTCGATGGCAGCCTGCGCTTCGTAGTCGACCCTCTGACGGACCCCGGTCAGCGAGGAGACTGCGTCGAACAACCGCCCCATGCTCGAGGTGTCCACGCACCCGAAACCGGTTTCCATCTGGTGAAGTAGGACCGACTGCTCTCGGGGCGGACAGGCTGCCACGGGCGCGAGGTCGGATTCCCAGTCCAACCCGGCATGCCACAGGTGGGCGAGCGCCATTCGGTACGGCCGTTCCACTCCGGCATCGCCACCGGGCAGCAGTACGTATCCCAGATGCGCGAGACGGCGATAACCCTTGTACGTCGCCAGCAGTAGTTCCCCTCCCCACACTGCGCCGTCCGCCCCGTAGCCGGTGCCGTCGAACGCTATTCCGAGAACTGGTTCGCTCCCGTCCCGGCCGTTCTCCCCCATCACGGAAGCCACATGTGCGTGGTGATGCCCGACGATGCGCACCGGTCGGTCACCACTACGACTGCGAGCCCACGAGGACGAGCGATACCGAGGATGCTCGTCACAGGCGATCTGGTGCGGCACCACCCCCGTGATCGATTCGAAGTGACTCTCCGACGCAGCAAAACTGTCGATGACAGCGAGGTCGCCCATGTCTCCGATGTGCTGACTCGGCCACACATATCCGTCCTCGGCAAGACAGAAGGTGTTCTTCAGGTCGGCCCCGACCGCCAAGGTAGGCGGTACGTCGAACGGCGCGGTGACGGGCAGCGGAGCATATCCGCGCGAGCGACGAAGCAACTGTCTTCCACTGCCGACTATTCGCATCACCGAGTCGTCACACGGCATCAAGATCGGACGGTTGTGGGTCAATACCCCGTCGGCCAGGTCACCCAATCGTTCGAGATCGTTGTCGGAGTACAGAATCGGCTCACCGCCGATGTTCGCCGATGTCATGACCAACACCGCTGGGCCCGCCTCTTCTCCGGCCAAACCCAGAAGAAGATGCTGAATCGGGTTGTAGGCCAGCATGATTCCGATATCCGGAATGCCGGGGGCAATCAAGGGGGAAAGCGCGTATCCAGACGCTTTGGCAACCAGCACAATCGGGCGCTCGCGCGAGGACATGGCATCAGCCTCGGCATCACCGACCACACCCAACTCTCTGGCTTCTGGCACATCGCGCACCATCACCGCCAACGGCTTGCTTGCTCGATGCTTGCGTTCACGCAACTCGTGAACCGCGCGGTCGTCGCGGGCATCACAAGCCAGGTGAAATCCTCCGATTCCCTTGACAGCAAGAATCTTCCCGTCTCGCAGTAGGGATCGGGCTCGTAGCAGTGCACCCTCACCGGTCACGGCGGGCGCGTCCCCTTCCACGAACGATAGCGTTGGACCGCACTGCGGGCAGGCAATCGGTTGCGCATGAAACCGGCGGTCGGCGGGATCCACGTACTCCGCCGCACAGTTCGCGCACAACGGGAATCGCTTCATCGTCGTAGCGGCCCGGTCGTAGGGCAACGATTCGATGATCGTGAATCGCGGACCGCAGTTGGTGCAGGTGATGAATGGATGACGATATCGCCGATCGCTCGGATCAGTCAGTTCCCGGAGGCAGTCGTCGCAGATCCCGACATCCGCCGGCGCCAAGGTTCGCCCGACCGACCCCGCATCCGTCTCGACTATGCGAAACCCCTCACGACCAACCGGCCGCGAGTCCTCGCGCTCTACCGACTCCACCCGTGCCAGCGGTGGGGGGCGGTTTCGCACCCGAGCGACAAATGCATCGATTGTCTCTCCGTCGCCTTCGACGTCGATCACGACACCGAGAGCAGAATTTCCCACCGAACCCGACAGTCCCAGTTCGGTGGCGGTCGCATGGACGAACGGCCGGAAGCCCACCCCCTGGACTACGCCACGAACGATGACACGGCAGGCGATCTTCATGTCCCGACCTCGCCGTTACCAGTATCGGAGTCGACTACCTCACCGTCGTGGCCACCACGGCCCATCAGTTCGAGGCCGGCCCGAGCATGGCGAGCTCCCTGCTCGTCGACCTTCTCGACTGCAAAGCCCATGTGGATCACCACCCAGTCACCTGCCGTGACGGTGCCTTCGTCGAGCATTCCGATGTTGACCTTGCGTGGTGCCCCCTCCACGTCGACGAGAGCGAGTTGACCTCCGTATCCGTCCAGTAGTTCGCGTACCCGTCCCGGAATCCCCAGACACATGACTCACACCTCCGGCCCCAGTGTGGTGGCATCACAGTCCACGTCGATGGACCGGACGAGTGCCAGCACCGCAGAAGCGGCTTGCCTTACCGAATCACGCATCTCCGCACTCAATCCGATTCCGTCGCCGATCGATTTCGCATGTGCCCCCACCACGAACGTCCGCGGGAGTGTTCCGCCGAGGGCCTGCAGGCTGGCAAACACCGAACTCGGATGCATCGAGTGCGCGTCGAAACCTCCTTGCGGGCCTTCACTTTCGGGGTCCACTTCGATGATCGCGAGCTTGCCCGGGACTCCGGTCGCCGGTAAGGCATCGATCAGGACCAGGGCGTCCCACGACTCCAACAAGTCGTACGCCAGATGCACGCCCCGAATCCCGTAGTCGACCAGGTGAGCTCCCGATGGGAGATTCTCATGCTGCAGCGCCCGAACAACTTCGGGGCCGAATCCGTCGTCTTCGAGAAATATGTTTCCGACACCTGCAATCAGCACGCGCACAGCGCTTTACATCTTTCGCATTCGCAGATAGCGCTGGATGTCCGGCATCGACACCACCAGGACGATCGCGGCTGCGATCGCGGCTGCGCCGAGAAGTGCCGTCGACAGCAATCCCATGCTCCTCATGGCGAGTTCTCCTCTCGATAGCTGTGAAGTTCGATAGCTGTGAGTACGTCACGCGCTGTCGCGCGGCATCGGCTCTATCTCGTCCGGCGCGAAGTACAGGTAGCGGCCGTACCAGTTGTGCAGATCGGCGGCCGGATCGTCCAACAGTGTCACCCCAACATGAATGTCGCCGTCCACGTCTTCATGAATGGTGGCGACGTGGGCGATCCGGCCGTCGAAGAACAGGTCCTGAGCATCAGCGCGGCGTGAGGGGTGGAGCCGAACCGTACTTCCACCAGAGACACGGACGCCGTTGATCAGAACTGCGTCGGTGCGTGGTTGGACACTGGTGTCGGCTTCCGGGGTCCACCAGTCCACACCGTCAGGCACCTCGGGTATCAGATCAGAACCGGCGTGCGGATTTCGCAGCACACCGTGCAGGCCGGCTAGATCGTCGTCCGTCAATCGCTCACATCGGTCGATGATGTCGGCAGCTCTGGAGTCGGTAGCTCGCGCCCGCGCCTTTTCCTCGTCGGTCATGGCAAGGATTCTCAGGGTGAGAATTTCGTCGATCTCGGTCGAGTCGAAGAGAGATCCCTCGCTCTGCGGCGCAATCTCGGGAAAGTCGTACAGGATGATCGGTGACACCAGAACGGTGGGAGATGTGCCAGGGTGAGTGGGGTCCTCGGTCCCCGCAAGCACCGGATAACAGCGATTTTGCCGCAACTGCTCCGAGTGATCTGCTTCTTCGAACAACGACAGGAACCTCGAGCCTGTGCAGTTCACAATGACGTGAGTCCCCAGCATCGATTGCGCGGTGGCCGTGCCCTTGTCCCGTGCGTCGACGCTCGTGGCGTTCATGATCGTCACGGAAATCACCGTGCGTCCGTCCCCGGCGGAGGCGCTCACTGCCAACAGGCCATTCACCGGAAGCCGTGTCCGAACGATCCGTCCGACCACCCTGCCCCGAGAGTCCGACAAAGTCTCTCCTTCGACAACTCCGGCCGCACAGAAGGTTTCTTCGACGCCGGCCTCGAGTTCGTCCAGACCCCACGGACCCAACACGATCTCGGACTCGGTGGCTTCGTCCCACGAGATCGACTCCCGCTCGCCGACTACCAACCGATCGACCGGGATCCACGCCCCGCCGGCGCCGAGTCGTTCAACCGTCCGCGACTGGTGGTGCAGAAATCTCACAGTCGCAGAAACTTCGACGCCGTTCCGCTCGAATTCGCCGAGCAGACATTGCGCGGACATCGACGGTTCCTCGCCGACTCCGACCTCGGCGGCGCCGGGCGGTCCGAGAACCCCGAACTGCCAACGGGATTGATTCTTCGGCGAGCCGGCCCGGTAGGGATAGAGAAGATATCCCTCGTACAGGACGGCGTCGGCCACGGCCCGAACGTCGTGATCCATCCCCGTTCGAGTCATCGCGGCACCTGGCTCGCCGTCAGCAACTGCCGCACGGCTGAATCGAGGTCCGTGAGGCCGTGCGCTGCCTTGAACCGCACGAGATCGGCAATCGTCTCATGGTCGAGGCGTACCCAACCAGACGCCGGATAATGCGCAGCCATCAGCTGTTTCCACACGTCGACCGGCAATTCGTAGGCAGCAGATCTGTCCCACGGGATCTGCTGCACGGAGAACCCACGCGGTCCGTCGGTGAATACCGTGCCGCTCAGTAGAACCACGATCGGAATCGTTCCGTCTCCGAGTGCGTGCATGTACTTCGACGCCGTCACCGAGAAGTCGTACGTACACGCCATGGGCAAGGCCGCGACCGTTGTTCCGGTGAATCCTTGAACGACCGTGGAACATTCCATCCACAGGAAGGTGCGCAGCGTACTCGACCAACGCTCCCGCGGACCGAAGAGATCGCGCAGACCTTCGCCTTCGGCGTCGGAGTACGGTCGGCGGTGTGGTTCGATTCGTACCTGCGCGCGCAGAGCCACCGCACGGACGGTCGTGCCGGTGGATTCCGACATTCTCAATCTCACCGTCAGATTCGGCGTAACCGCGTACGGTTCCACCTCCATGTTGTCGATCGAGAAGTCGAGAACAGTCATGCCGACCTGCTTCGCGCCTCGACGCGCCCGAAGAACTCGTCCACTGCGCGTGCGGCATCCTGGCCACCGTCGAATCCGCGCCACACGGTGCGCAATCGTCCCACCAGTTCGTAACAGGCGTCGATGGGAACAACGAAGCATCTCGGCGATTGTCCTGACGTGGGCACCGACACGATCAACGCCTCGACGTCGGCCCGCATCTGCGCGAGCCCCGGATTCTCCTCGAGCACAGTCTCGAACGAGTCGATGGGCAACTCGGATTCGGTAGCTCCGGCCGGTCCCGGATAGAAGACTATGTACTTGTCGAGGAGTGAGTTGCGGAAGAAGAATGCCAGGCCGACGGGGATTTCCAGAGACTCCCACCGGCCAGGGCCGAGGTCGAAGTCCGGAAACTCGAGGTACCGATCGGGAACCGCTTTGTATCGAAGGTCCGCGTCGACCGGTGCAAAGAGTAGATAGCACGGTCGGCACACGCACATCAGGCTCCGGACCTGTACGTCCACGACGTGCTGGTGTTCGTCGCCTATGCCCGCCGCACACATCTCACACCTCGGTCCGGTCGGAACGACACGCGACGAGGCGATTCGTGTGAGCACCTCTCCCACAGTGACTTTCATGACGGGGCTGCGTTCACGGCTAGGTCACCGGTATCACAGACTCGTCAGCAAGCGCGACCGAGAGCACTCCGTCGCGAATCAGCACCGGCACAGGCGCCAGGTGCTCGGAGCCGGTGCCCACCCGCGCTCCCGCCCCGTACACACTGAAGTGGGCAGAGCACGTCGGACAGGTGAGGACAGCGGCGTCTCGGGCAGGACGGCCCATCATGCATTCGAGCACAGCCCCCGCCATCGAGTGCTCACACACCGGGCAATGGTCGCGATACGCGTACAGATCGTCACCGGAGCGGCAGACCAACAGATCGGTGCCCGACACGCGGAAGCCCGCGACCTCTCCCACCTCGACTTCGGCGAATTCGGGGACCTCCACCCAGTGCGTACCTCCCCCGTCGGCGTGAACGTGCGAGAACAGGGACTCGACCGAAATCACACCCGACTTCAGCTCGTGCGAATCCGGTGTTTCGACGTCGATTCCGGTGGTCTCGGGTGCCGCCGCCTGCACCGCGTCCTGGACCGCGGTTTCGAGGGTCACCGAGGACGAAGGGCAACTGTTACAGCTTCCGAGAAGCCGTAGTCGCACCACGCCGTCCGCCACCTCGATCAGTTCGACGTCGCCTCCGTGCGAACCGAGGTACGGACGCACGCTGTCGAGCGCAGTGCGGACGCGGGTCTCCACGTCGTGCGGGTGAAGTCCGTGCACCAGTAGCAGGCTGGACACCAGATCGTCGCGAACCATCGCATCCATCGTGGCCGGATCTGCCAGAGCGACGGTGCGTTCGAGTGCTGCGCCGTACAACTGCACGACCTCACGCACCAGTTGCTCGGCGCGATCTCTCGCCACCGGGCCTGCGCCGGCGTTGGCCTGCAACAACGTCTCGATGCGCTCACCTGCTCCGCGCCAGTAGTCGGCCGATTGCTCCATCGATCACTCCCCGGTCACGGACTGCGTCGGAGAGTGCAACTTCTCCAGGGTCTTGCCACCGCCGAGATACATGTGAACACCACACGGCAGGCAGGGATCGAAACTACGCACGGTCCGCATGATGTCGATGCCCTTGAAGTGGTCTCGATCGTTCTCCTCGAAGATCGGCTGACCCTGCACGGCATCCTCGTACGGACCGGGGGTTCCGTAGCTGTCGCGCGGGCTCGCATTCCACGGTGTCGGTGGGTACGGGTGATAGTTCGCGATTTTTCCGTCACGAATCACCATGTGGTGTGAGAGAACTCCGCGGACGGCTTCGGTGAATCCGCAACCGATACCCTCGTCCGGGACCTCGAACGACTCCCACGTCTTGGTCCGGCCGGCCCGGATCTCGACAAGCGCCTTCTCGGCGAAATGAAGGGCAGCCGCGGCTGCGTATGCCTGGAAATACGTTCGCGCGCGGTTTCTTTCGAGGGTATTGCTGCCATGTTCGGGAATCTTCCACTCGAGCGAGACAGGACCCTTCAGTGCTGTTTTCGGAAGATTGATCTTCACACTGTGTCCGGTCGACTCCAGGTATCCGATGTCGACCAGGCCGGCCAGAGCGGTGCTCCACAGACGAGCCAATGCTCCCCCGCCCGTGTCCAGAGCAAGGTTGTCTTTTCCGTCGAACCATCGCGGTGACATGACCCAGCTGTACTTGTCCTCGAGGTTCCGCTTCTGCGGGTGGGGGTTGGTGTGCTGATTCCACGGGTGCCTGCGATCGACCGGGTTACCCAGCGGATCGGTTTTGACGAACATCTCCTGATCACTCCAGTCCTCGTAATACGAGGAGCCCAGCATGATTCGGATACCGAGGTTGATGTCCACCAGATCCGTGGTGACCAACTTTCCGTCGACAACCACACCGGGAGTGACAAACATCTTCCGGCCCCAGTCGGTCATGTCCTTGTAGGAGAAATTGCAGTACTCGGGGTCTTGGAACGATCCCCAACAACCCAGCAGGGTCCGCCGCAGGCCAACCTTTTCGTAACCAGGCATCGCCTGGTAGAAGAAGTCGAACAGGTCGTCGTGCATCGGCACGACCTTCTTCATGAATTCGACGTACCGCATCAGCCGCGACATGTAGTCCGTCATCAGTTCGATCGTCGCGACGGTGCCGACGCCGCCGGGATAGAGCGTCGACGGGTGAACGTGCCTGCCCTCCATCAAGCAGAACATTTCGCGAGTCGAACGCGAGACTTGCAACGCTTCGCGATAGAACTCACCCGTGAACGGATTGAGAGTCCGCATGATGTCCGCGATCGTGCGATACCCGTGCTGCTCCTCGTGCGGGCAGCGCGTGTTCTCTGCCTGCGCCAGCACACCGGGATTCGTCTCGGAGACCATCTTCTCGCAGTAGTCGACGGCGACAAGATTCTCTTGAAAGATGTTGTGGTCGAACATGTACTCGGCGGCCTCGCCGAGATTGACGATCCACTCGCCCAGATGCGGCGGCTTGACGCCGTACGCCATGTTCTGTGCGTAGCACGAGCATGTGGCGTGATTGTCACCGCAGATGCCGCAGATACGACTGGTGATGAAATGCGCGTCGCGCGGGTCCTTCCCCTTCATGAACAGGGAATACCCGCGAAAGATCGACGACGTGCTGTGGCACTCCACCACTTCGCGATTGGCGAAGTCGATCTTGGTGTAGATGCCCAGACTGCCGACGATTCGGGTGATGGGGTCCCACGCCATCTCGACAAGACCGTCGCGGTCTGCAGTCGAGGTGGGTTCGGGAACGATGGCCGTCATTGCAGTGCCTCCCAGAGACGTTGCTCACGAACTGATTTGAATGTATCCGGTCGGTCACCACGTACGCGTCGCACCAGTGAGTAATTTCGACCCGCGCTCGCGCCAGTGCGGTTCCTTGTCCAACGTGTTTCCGGTGATCCGGCGCAGACTGTGAATCACGGACCCGTACATTCCCACCGCATTGGTGGAGAGTTTGCCGCCAGGTGGTTCATCCATGAACGGCATGAACTTGTCGGGGAATCCCGGCATCGTGCATCCGATACAGATCCCGCCGACGTTGGGACACCCGCCGACTCCGTTGATCCAACCGCGTTTGGGGACATTGCATTTCACGACCGGTCCCCAACATCCGAGTTTGACGATACACTTCGGCGACCCGTACTCCGTCGCGAACTCGCCCTGTTCGTAGTATCCGCCACGGTCACAGCCCTCGTGAACGGTGGCACCGAAAAGCCACTGCGGGCGCAGGGATTCGTCCAATGGAATCATCGGCGCCTGGTCAGTGGCCATGTACAGAAGGTAGGTCAAGGTCTCGGAGAGGTTGTCCGGCTGAATGGGACACCCGGGAACGCAGACGATCGGGATGCCCGCCTTCGATTTCCAGGTCCACCCGAGATAGTCCGGCACGCCCATCGCACCGGTCGGATTGCCGGCCATCGCATGTATGCCGCCGTAGGTCGCACACGTACCGACCGCAACTACCGCAGTGGCTTTCGGTGCCAGCTTGTCGAGCCATTCGCTCGTGGTGACCGGTTGGCCGGTTTCGCGATTGTTCCCGAAGCCGCACCAATACCCCTCGTCGTGAAGTTTCTCGTTCGGTATCGATCCTTCGACAACAAGAACAAAGGGTTCCAGTTCTCCGCGGTCGGCTTTCCAAAACCACTCCAGGAAATCGTCAGCGCCACCCTGCGGTCCGCATTCGAAGTCGATGAGCGGCCAATGAACCGCTACCTGCGGCAGGCCGGGCAAGGCGCCGAGCGCGATCTCCTCGATACTGGGTTGCGTGGCTGCAGTGAGCGCCACCGAATCTCCGTCGCAACTGAGACCGGCATTGATCCACAGCACGTGGATCAGAGTTTCTTCCGCTTTGGCCGCTGCGCTTGCGGGGGTAGCTGCGCTTTCGGAGGCAGGTTCCGCCGTGGTGCCAGCAGTCGATTTTTGTGTGTCCATGTCAGCCGCTTTCACGGGTGCACTTGCGCCTTGACTCTCAGCGCCGCGACTGGCCTGACACGCTATGGCCTCAAGACTCTGTGGCCCCGAATTGCCGCGGCACCGAAACGCTGACGCCACCGGAGTCGAACCTCGGCCCACTTGCGTGGCACCCACTCATTTCATTAACTACCCGAGCAGATCAGTTGTCAACGGCCACCGGAGAAATCGCCGAACGACTACCGATCCACTCATACCACTCGTCCATGCCCTCACCTGTCGTGGCAGACAAAACAACAACGCGCACAGCAGGATTGAGTATTCTCGCCTGCTCGACGCAGGCATCGACGTCGAACTCGACGTATGGGAGCAAGTCGATCTTGTTGATCACCACGAGGTCCGCGACAGCGAAGATGTGTGGGTACTTTTTCGGCTTGTCTGCCCCCTCCGGCGTCGAAATTAGGACAACCTTGCCTTCCTCGCCGAGGTCGAAGAGCGCGGGGCACACCAGGTTTCCGACGTTTTCGATCAGAAGCAGCGATTCTTCAGCGGGATCCAAGGCGCGCAGTGCGCGGTCGATCATCGCGGCATCGAGGTGACATCCGGCCCCGGTATTCACCTGCACCACCGACGCGCCGGTCTCTCGGATCCGCTCGGCGTCGAGCCGGGTTTCCTGGTCACCTTCGATCACGGCTATCGGTCGCTGACATCCGAGCTCCCGGATAGTTCGCGCCAGCAATGTCGTCTTCCCCGCGCCGGGGGAACTCATGATGTTGATCGCCGTGATTCTGCGGCTCCGCATCCACTGACGATTGTGAACCGCAATGCCGTCGTTCTTGGCGAGCACCTGCTGCTCGAGAATCACGGTGTGGTCGGGGTGGCCGTGCTCATGGTCATGCTCGTGACCGTGCCCATGACCGTGCCCATGATCGTCGTGTTCCTGCTCCTGTTCTCCGTCTGCGACTACCGACACCCGAGGTCCTGTGGTGTCCCCGCACCCACACGTCGCGCACATGCTCAGCTCACTTCCATCGACAGGATCCGTAACTCTCGGCCGGCAAGCACCTCGACATCAGCACTGCCGCATTCACACAGCAAGAACATGTCGGGCGGCGAGAACATCACGCCGCAGCTTTTGCATCGCGCGCTGGTTGCAATCTCATCGATGTGCAAGCTGGCACCTTCGGCGTGAGTACCCGCGGTGACGACGTCGAAGCAGAACAGCAGAGAGTGTGGAACCACCGCGCAGAGTTGCCCTACTTCAAGCCGCACGCTCGATACTCGTCGCTCGCCGGCACGCTCACACACGGCTTCGACCACACTCTGCGCAATGGACAGCTCGTGCACGGTGAAACCCACGATTCGTGATCCGGAAACCTCCCTTCCACGATAAGCACCAACGGTCTCTGTGCGTAACCCGTACACGAAAACAGGCTGCGATCCGCAACTATTGCGGATCGCAGCCTGTGACAGCGTTTTTGACGAACGGAAACCTCTAGCCGGCTGCAGCTTGTGTCGTCGTTGTCGTCGATGTTGTCGTCGCCGTGGTCGCGGCGGGCGGTGCACTCGACTGGACCAAAGTCGACGGCGCCACGGTCGACGTCACACTCGGCGTCGCGGCCGGCGCAACCGATGACGTCGTCGGCACCGCGGGTGCCGGTGCTGCAGATCCCGAACCTGCGGGTGCGGGTTGTGCAGCTGCGCCCGTGGTTGTGGTGGGCTTGGCCGAGTCGGTAACCGAAGGCGAAGCAGCCAAGGCATCGATGGCATCCGCCATCTCTTCTGCGGTCGGCTTCGCCGACGAATCGACCGGCTTGCCGTCTTGCGCCTGTTTGGCCAGATAAGTCAGCCACGCCGCTGCATACTCCGCTGACGTCAGGGGCTTGCCGTTTGCAGCATCCGAATCACGCCAGTAGTCGAAGTGGTGACCGACGTCCGGGCCCAAAGTGAGGCCGTACGGATCGTTCATGACGACGGGGATCGTGTTCTGGTTCGTGGCGATGAGGCCGACGATTTCCTTGAACAGTTTCTGCGGCAGGTACGCCAACGGCGACACTTCCTCCGTGGAAACCGAGTCCTTTGCGACTGGCTTGGTGGTGGCCTCGCTCGGCTTGTACGCCGGGTCGGACACCTTCAGCAAGACATCGAGGAAGGTTTCGTCGCTCTGCATCCAGGTGGGATTGCTCGAGATGTCGTTGAACGCGTCGAACATCACGCGTCCCATCACGACCGCGATATCCATGCCGGTGGCGGGCGTCAGATTCTGCGCTTGCAACTGGTCGACGTTGAGCTGCCGACCGACGTTTGCCGCCAGGATCAGGAGTGAAATGTTCTCGGGGGCTGCGCAGGTGAGGTCGCCGTCAGAGCAGAACGACGCAATCTTGCCTTTCAG
>NZ_LVCT01000261.1:0-12988 GCF_001647205.1 Rhodococcus sp. EPR-134 | reverse complement strand
GTGTAGGGGTTTTTCGCGCCGGGGAACGGGCCCTCGCCCGCGAGTCGACCGGCGTCGGCGAAGATCACCACACCGACGACGTTGTCCGGATTGATGCCGGAGGTGCTCGACTCCGAGCCGATGTCCATCGCCACGCGGCGCACTACGTCAGCGCCCTCGCTGTAGCCGACAATCGAGAACTTCGTGTTCGGGCATGCGGCACTGATCGCCTTCATGACCGCTCGGGTGTTTTCCGCGCCCGTCGTCACGGCTTCTTCGTAACTGTCCATGTTGGCGGGATACGCAATGTAGACCGAGGCGTACGAGCCGTCCTTGACCGACCCGGCGGGCGTCTTGAGTACCGGGTCCACCCAGTGGCTGCTGTAGTCGTCTGTGAGCGCCGCCGGGAGGAGTGTCTTTCCATCCGCACCGACGAGCATCTTCGTCGTACCCTCGACCGGCGTGTCACCGCGACCGGCGACACCGATCCCGACCGTGTCGTGACACTCGGTGACAGACGCGGTCAATTCGGTCTCGATCGTCTGCGATTGCGGAGAATCCACGGCAACTGCGACCGCGACCAGTGCGGCCACGCCGAGCGCTGCGGGCGCTACTGCACCCGCCAGTATTCGATGTCGCGAAAAGAACCCACGAACCGGCATATCTTCTCCCCAATCAGCTTTTGGAAAACGTACGACCGACCCCCGGGGCGTCACGCAACGTCATTCGAGTAGTCGTCCAGTACGAGAGGAGCGTTACAACGGGTAACGATTTTCCGTGGCGACTCGGGAGGGAATCGGGGGCGCGCACGCCTCATTTCCGCTGCATAACACCGACGTGCACCTACTCCGCGCCGAAGATAATGACCTGTCGGATTGCTTTTCCGTCGGCGAGTTCGTCCATACCCGAATTGATGTCGGCCAATTCGATTCGCGAGGAAATGAGCTTCTCGACCGGCAGCTTCCCGTCGCGCCACAACTGCGCGTAGATCGGGATGTCGCGGGACGGGACCGCAGATCCCAGGTAGCTGCCGATAATGGTCCGCGCTTCGGCGACCAGTCCGAGAGGTGAGATCGACGAGCGCGCGTCAGGCGCCGGCAACCCGACCGTGACGGTCGTGCCACCCGCTGCCGTCGCAGCCACCGCTGTCTCGAAGGCCCGAGCATTTCCCGCGGCCTCGACGACGATGTCTGCGCGAACGCCACTCTCGGACAGGCCAGACGGTGTGAAGACCTCGGTCGCGCCCAGTTCCAGCGCCTGAGCCAGCTTGGATTCCAGTGCGTCTACACCGATGACGTTCTCGACCCCGAGTGCCCTCGCCGTCAGGATTGCGGCCATCCCGACGCCACCCAAGCCGACCACCATCACGGTGTCTGCCGGGCGAGGCTTCGCCGCGTTGAGGAGCGCTCCCCCACCGGTCAACACCGCACAACCGAGTACGGCTGCAATTTCGGCCGGGATGTCGTCGTCGACGGGAACAACCGACTTGGCGTTGACCACAGCATGCGTCGCGAAACCCGAAACACCGAGATGATGTTTGACGTTCTCGCCGGAGCGCCGCAGTCGATGCGCGCCACCGAGCAAACTGCCGTCGTTGTTAGCGGCGCTACCCACCGTGCAAGGCATCCGGCCGTCAGTAGCGCATCCCGCACATTCACCGCACCGCGGAAGAAAAGTCATCACGACGCGGGTGCCCACCGACAACGAATCAACTCCGTCGCCGAGTTCGATGATTCGACCTGCCGCCTCATGGCCCAACAACATCGGCACGGGTCGTACCCGATTCCCGTCGACCACGGAGAGGTCGGAGTGACAAAGCCCGGCAGCTTCGATCTTGACCAGGATCTCACCCGGGCCCGGGGATTCGAGGTCGAGTTCCGAAATCGAAATCGGAGTCGACTCTGCGAAGGGACGCTTCCGGCCGATCTCTTCGAGCACTGCACCACGGATCTTCAACTGCACACCCCGATTTCGATAGTTCGAACTACTTGCCCACGATCCCGCGTACCGACGCGGGGAGGTCACGAACCCGCTTGTACGGACCCACGACGGCGGCTGCAAACGGCCTCGTCAACAGCACCTGCGCCACCTCGAGCACCTCTTCGGAGGTGACTGCGTCGATGGTCGCGAGCGTCTGCGCAACACTGCGATGGTTGCCGTAGTTCAGTTCGCTGCGACCGATACGGTTCATGCGTGAGCCTGAATCTTCCAGTGCCAGAACCAATCCGCCGCGCAGCGATCCCTTGGCGCGGGCGATCTCGGCATCGGTGATTCCGTCCGTCGCCACGTTCGCGAGCACCTCGCGGATCACTGTGGCAACCTCCCCGAGGTTCTCCGGCTGGCAACCTGCATACACGGAGAACGCTCCGGTGTCCGCGAAGGTGTCGACGCCCGAATAGACGGAGTACGCCAGCCCGCGCTTCTCCCGAATCTCTTGGAACAGACGAGAACTCAGCCCACCGCCCACTGCGGCGTTGAGCACCGACAGCGCCCAGCGATGGCCCTCGTGCCGGCCGAACGCGCGTACCCCGAGCGCAAGGTGGACCTGCTCGCTGTCGCGGTGGGTCAAGCTCAGTTCAGGCATCGTGCGCAACCGCAGAGTGCCTTCGCGCCGCGGCGCCGGCTTGACCCCGCGCTCGAGATGTCCGGCAAATGCACGGCGAGCGAGCGTCACTACCTGCTTGTGGTCGACGTTTCCCGCTACGGCCAGCACCATCCGCTGCGGTGTGTAACGCCGAACATGGAAGGAATGCAACTGATTGCGCGACATCGACTCGATCGATTCGACGCTACCGATGATCGGACGGCCGACAGGATGATCGCCGAACAACGCGGTCAGGAACGCGTCGCCGAGCAAGTCTTCCGGATCGTCGTCACGCATCGCGATCTCTTCGAGCACTACTTGCCGCTCGACGTCGACGTCCGCGGTTCTGCAACGCCCTCGCAGCACGACGTCGGCAACAAGGTCAACCGCCATCGGAAGGTCGTCGTCGATCACGTGCGCGTAGAAACAGGTGTGTTCCTTCGACGTGAATGCATTGAGTTCGCCGCCCACACCATCCATGACCTGCGCGATGTCCAACGCCGTCCGTGACGGCGTCGACTTGAACAGCAGGTGCTCGAGAAAATGCGCGGCACCGGCCACACTCGGCTGCTCGTCGCGCGAGCCGACTCCGACCCACACACCGACGGAGGCGGAACGCACACCGGGAATGAACTCGGTGACGACGCGCAGGCCGCCGGGAAGGACCGTGCGCTGTACTCCGGATTCGGGAGTCGCATCGATCGGCGATTTCAGCACAGCGCTGCGGCTGCGCGTGGTGTTGGGAGTGGTCTTTGCCATGAAAAGGTTCAGCAGTCCTCGGTGCAAGTGGTCAATCAGGTATCTACAGGCTCTGTGTCTACAGACAGTACAGATGCGGCCCCGCACGGAAATCCGCGCGGGGCCGCATCAGAGTACGAAGTGAGATCTACTCGGAAGCAGCCTCGTCGGCGGCCGGAGCGGCAGCCTCGTCGTTGCCCTCTTCGACCGGGATCAGCGAGATCTTGCCACGTGCGTCGATGTCAGCGATCTCGACGCGAATCTTGGATCCGACGTTGACCACGTCTTCGACCTTGGCAATGCGCTTACCGCTGCCCAGCTTCGAGATGTGCACCAGTCCGTCGCGTCCCGGCAGGAGCGAAACGAAGGCACCGAAGGCGGTGGTCTTGACGACCGTGCCCAGGAACCGCTCGCCGACCTTGGGGAGCTGCGGGTTGGCAATGGCGTTGATCATGTCGATCGCGGCCTGTGCAGACGGTCCATCGGTGGCGCCGACGAACACGGTGCCGTCGTCTTCGATGGAGATGTTGGCACCGGTCTGCTCGGTGATGGAGTTGATCATCTTGCCCTTGGGGCCGATGACCTCACCGATCTTGTCGACGGGGACCTTGATGGCCGTCACGCGGGGAGCGAACGGGCTCATCTCGTCCGGGGTGTCGATGGCTTCCGCCATGACCTCGAGGATCGTGGTCCGTGCGTCCTTGGCCTGCGAGAGTGCACCGGCAAGGACCTGCGACGGGATGCCGTCGAGCTTCGTGTCCAGCTGCAGGGCCGTGACGAAGTCCTTGGTACCTGCGACCTTGAAGTCCATGTCGCCGAAGGCGTCTTCGGCGCCGAGGATGTCGGTCAGCGCGACGTAGCGGGTTTCGCCGTCGACCTGGTCGGAAACCAGACCCATGGCGATACCGGCAACCGGAGCGCGAAGCGGCACACCGGCGTTGAGCAGTGCGAGCGTGGACGCGCACACCGAGCCCATCGAGGTGGAACCGTTGGAGCTCAGAGCCTCGGAGACCTGGCGAATCGCGTAAGGGAACTCTTCGACGCTGGGCAGAACCGGCATGAGAGCGCGCTCGGCGAGTGCACCGTGACCGATTTCGCGACGCTTCGGCGAACCGACGCGGCCCGTCTCACCGGTGGAGTACGGCGGGAAGTTGTAATGATGCATGTAGCGCTTGGTGGTCTCGGGACCGAGCGAGTCGACCTGCTGAGCCATCTTCACCATGTCGAGAGTGGTGACACCCAGGATCTGGGTCTCGCCACGCTCGAACAGTGCGGAGCCGTGTGCGCGCGGGATGATCGCGACCTCGGCGGAGAGCGAACGGATGTCCGTGACGCCGCGGCCGTCGATGCGGAACTGATCGCGCAGGATGCGCTGGCGAACCAGCTTCTTGGTGAGCGAGCGGAACGCTGCTCCCAGTTCCTTCTCGCGGCCTTCGAAGTTGGGTGCAACCTGCTCGAGAACCTCGACCTTGACCTCGTCGGTCTTGTCGTCGCGTTCCTGCTTGCCGGCGATTGTCAGTGCGGCATTGAGCTTTTCGGACGCAGCAGCCTCGACGGCAGCAAAAACGTCGTCCTGGTACGCCGGGAAGACCGGGTAGTCACCCGTGGGCTTTGCAGCCTTGGATGCAAGTGCTGCCTGTGCAGCGCACAGGCGTGCGATGAACGGCTTGGCGGCCTCGAGGCCCTCGGCGACAATGGCCTCGGTCGGTGCCTGAGCGCCGTCGGCGATCTTCGCGATGACGTTGTCGGTGGCCTCGGCCTCGACCATCATGATCGCGACGTCGGCGTCGTCACCGCTACCGGAAACGACGCGGCCGGCGACGACCATGTCGAAGACGGCGTTCTCGAGCTGATCGACCGTCGGGAATGCAACCCACTGGCCGGTCTTGTTCTCGTCCGAGACGATGAGTGCAACGCGCACGCCACCGACGGGTCCGGAGAACGGCAGGCCCGCGATCTGCGTCGACGCGGAAGCGGCGTTGATGGCCACGACGTCGTACAGATCCTGCGGGTTGAGGCTCATGACCGTGACGACGACCTGGATCTCGTTACGGAGACCGTCGACGAAGGACGGGCGCAGCGGCCGGTCGATGAGGCGGCAAGTCAGGATCGCGTCGGTGGAGGGGCGTCCCTCACGACGGAAGAACGAACCGGGGATGCGGCCCGCTGCGTACATACGCTCTTCGACGTCCACCGTCAGGGGGAAGAAGTCGAAGTGCTCCTTGGGGTGCTTGCTGGCGCTCGTGGCGGACAGCAGCATGGTCTCGTCGTCCAGGTAAGCAACGACGGCGCCGGCGGCCTGCTGAGCAAGGCGTCCGGTCTCGAAACGGATGGTGCGGGTACCGAAGGACCCGTTGTCGATCACGGCGGTGGATTCGAACACGCCTTCGTCGACCTCTACTACGGAATTCTCTGTCATTCTTTTCTCTTCACTTCCCTCTCGTCTTCGCCGTACCCGCGCGGGCGTTTCCACCCTCCTGGTGGAAACTGCGCACCGAGGGACGTCCCCCTCTTGAATTGCAGACGCTCCTTGCGATGCGAGCGATTTCTGCTTCGGGACGTCACGACGTTCGGGCGGCCGTCGATCGAAGTCCGCCGGAGCTTTCGGGCACTTGCCCGGTCCGGAGAACCACTACCGACAACCGACACCACGTTCTCTGGTGCATACGGTGTGCTGGCTGCGTACTGCACAACTGCGCCTAGACAACTGCGCCTGGACAACTGTGCATAGCGCCGACAGCGGAAACTGCCTTGCGGCAGCTAACGCCGAAAGCCAGCGAAGCCCAGTATATGCGTGGCTTCGCCGGCTGACGGAGTGTTCGGCAAACCGAAGCATGCCGTGTTGCTTTCGATCAGCGTCGTGAGAAAAATCTAGCGACGCAGGCCGAGACGCTCGATGAGCGTGCGGTAGCGAGCGACGTCGGTCTTTGCCACGTACTTCAGCAGACGACGACGGCGACCGACCATCAAGAGCAGTCCACGACGCGAGTGGTGGTCATGCTTGTGGGTCTTGAGGTGCTCGGTGAGATCGGTGATGCGCTTGGTGAGCATTGCCACCTGAGCTTCAGGCGATCCCGTGTCGGTCTCGTGCAAGCCGTACTCGCCGAGAACGGCCTTCTTTTCTTCCGTGGTCAATGCCACTTGATTCACTCCTGTGATGACGTTTGCGTGAAAGGAACTAGATCGGGCGCGGCCACCGCAAACCGCAGCACACACCGAGAGAAGATCCTACCAGCAGCAATGAGGCGCTCTCGCCCACCTGGAGCGAATGTGGCGGCCGCCACTGACACAGGAGGAACTCAACCGACGCTACGTTCTGCATCCTCACTCAGAATCCGGCGTGCGCGTTCGACATCTCGGTTCATCGCCGTGATGAGCGACTCGATCGAGTCGAACTTCTCCATACCGCGAATCCGCGAAACCAGGTCGACCGCGACGTGTTGTCCGTACAGGTCAGCTTCGGTGTCGAGAACGTATGCCTCGACGGTTCGGGTCCGGCCGGAGAAGGTCGGATTGGTACCCACAGACACCGCGGCTTGGTATCGGCGACCGGGAACGACGGTTCCGAGTTCCTCGCCGGCACCGAGCACCGTGAACCACGCCGCGTACACGCCGTCGGCCGGAATCGCCGAAAACATCGGCGGTGCAACGTTGGCCGTCGGGAACCCCAACTCGCGTCCACGCTTGTCACCGTGGACGACCACACCTTCGACACGATGTGGACGGCCCAGAGCTTCGGTAGCCGCTTCCATGTCGCCTGCGTCGACGCACGAGCGGATGTAGGTCGACGAGAACGTCACCGCATGCTCGGCGAGCAGCTGGACGCCGTCGACGGCAAAGCCGAAGCGAGCGCCCATTTCACGAAGAAGATCGACATTGCCGAGCGCCTTCTTGCCGAAGGTGAAGTTGTCCCCCACCACGACCTCGGCGACATGTAGACGTTCGACGAGAATCTCGTGGACGTAGCGCTCCGGCGTCAGCTTCATGAAATCAGCGGTGAACGGCATCACGCAGAACACGTCGATGCCCAGATCCTGAGCCAATTCCGCACGCCGTTGCAGCGTCGTCAACTGGGCTGGATGACTACCCGGTCGCACAACCTCCATGGGATGCGGGTCGAACGTCATCAACACGCTCGGAACACCACGTTTGCGGGCAGCGGTAACCGCTCTCGCTATCAATTGGGCATGCCCACGATGCACACCGTCGAACACACCGATAGTGAGCACACAACGACCCCAATCGGCCGGAACTTCGTCGAGACCACGCCATCTCAGCACGATTGGCAGCCTACGGGTCCACCGGCGGCGGGTCACGTTCGGACCCGCCCAGCGAATCACCGCTGTGCTGCCGCTCACGTACGGAAGTTCCGGATTTCGTAGCCTAAGCTAAGCGTTGTGGCAGCTCACAAGACCGGAACCTCGGAAGCATCATCGACGTCGGACGGCGACAGCACTTCGGCGCACGACGCGGCAATCGACACGCTCGCACTCTCGTCGGTGGCCCAGGACTACCTCAAGGTCATCTGGACTATCCAGGAATGGTCCCACGAGCGGGTTTCCACCAAGCTCCTGTCCGAGAAAATGAGCGTCTCGGCCTCGACGGTCTCCGAGGCGATCCGCAAACTCTCGGACCAGGGCCTGGTCGATCACGCCCGCTACGGATCCATCGCCCTGACCGACAGCGGCCGCGCCGCCGCCGTCTCCATGGTCCGGCGCCACCGGTTGATCGAGACCTATCTGGTTCAGGAACTCGGATACGGCTGGGACGAAGTCCACGACGAGGCCGAAGTCCTCGAACACGCCGTTTCCGATCTGATGATCTCTCGGATGGACGCCAAACTGGGCTTCCCCGAACGTGACCCGCACGGTGATCCCATTCCCGCCACCGACGGTTCGGTGCCGACTCCCCCGGCCCGCCAGCTCAGCGACTTCGCCAACGGTGAGCGGGGCCGCGTTGCCCGGATCTCCGATTCCGATCCCGAAATGCTCCGGTACTTCGATTCCGTCGGCGTCAGTCTCGATGTCGAGATCACCGTCGAGGAGCGCCGCGATTTCGCCGGGACAGTGTCCGTTCGACTCGGCGACAGCCCCAACACCATCGACTTGGGAAGTCCAGTCGCTCAAGCAATTTGGCTCGTCTAGCCGAGGTAGTCAAAGCGGCAGTCGGTATCGGCGTTCCACGGGCCGGACGCCGTCGGTCCGGGTCCAGTCGGCGAGCCTCTCGTCGACGTACACCCACCCTCGACGCTCGTACAGTGCGATCGCCGGCAGAGCGGCGTCGACGACGTCGAGCACCAGTTCCAACCGACTCTCGGCTGCGAAATCCGTCACGGCATCGAGTAGCGCATCGCTGAGGCCGTTTCCACGTGAGCCAGGATGAACGAACAATCGCGACACGGCTATCGATCCCGCGGTTGTGGGCGCACCTGCGACCTCGCTGTCGACGGCCACATGACCGACAACACGACCGTCACTCTCACCGACCCACGCCTTCACCACCGTGGGCGAACTGAGCCAGCGGCGCGGGTGTTCCGGCCACGTGTTCGGATATCCGTCGCACTCGTGGACCTGTGCCAGCGCATCGACGCAACCGTCGAGGTCGCCGTCGACACGCTCGCGGACGATCACCCGCGAAGCGTCGCCGGTCGCACGACCATCACCGAACTGGCGCGTCGACCCTTCTCCTGCAGAAGCGCAATCGTGTGACCGGTGGGATCGATCGCCGCACAGATCCCCTTCATCCCGATCGGCTCGAGCCAGCGCCCCTGGCTGATCGCCTCGGCTTCCTCCGCCGTGATCTGCCGATGCGGAAAAGCCGTCTGCGCGGCCTGATCGATGTCGAGGCTCACACCCGGCTGATCCGCGAGATCTTCGAGCGTGCGCGCATGTTCGAGAGTGAACGGCCCGACGCGGGTGCGGCGCAGTGCCGTCAAATGACCGCCGACGCCCAATTCACGACCGAGGTCGCGGGCAAGCGAGCGGATGTACGTACCGGACGAGCACTCCACGTCGACGTCCAGATCGACGAAGCCACCCGGGACATCTCGCCGAGCCAGAACCTCGAAAGTCGACACCGTTACCGGACGCGGCGCCAGCTCGACGGTTTCTCCCGCACGCACCAGAGCATGTGCGCGCTGACCGTCGACCTTGATAGCGCTCACGCTTGCCGGGATCTGCTTGATGTCCCCGGTCAGCGTGGCCACGATCGCCGCGATCTCCGCGTCCGTCACCTGCGAAGCGTCTGCGGAGGTCAGGACCTCCCCCTCGGCATCGTCCGTGTCCGTCGCTGCCCCGAGGCGAATGGTCGCCGAGTACGCCTTGGTTGTCAGCGCCAGGAGTCCGAGCAACTTGGTCGCACGCTCGACGCCGAGAACGAGAACACCGGTCGCCATGGGATCCAGCGTCCCGGCGTGTCCCACCTTCCGGGTGTTCAACAACTTGCGGCACCGAGCGACCACGTCGTGGCTGGTGATACCCGCCTCTTTGTCGACAATCAGAATTCCGGCGCCGACAAGACCGGAGGAAGGCTTTTCACGAGCTGACACGTGTGCCGATTCTGCCAGTCGCGCTCACTGCACCGAAATTGCCGTCAGGATGAGTCCGTCCGACACCAACCACCTGCCGTCGAAAGAGGTGAGCGGCGGACCGGACGTCGCCTCACCGGGGCCCAGCAGACGCGAGTTGAAAGTGCCGGACGTTTCCGACTCCGCCTCGAACGTGATGTGGGCGTCCTCGAAACCCAACCAGCGCCCGGTGAGCGGAAACCACGCCTTGTACGTGGCTTCCTTCGCGCAGAAGAGCACTCGATCCCAGTGCACCGGACCGCCGGTTTCCTGAGTGTCCAACCACGTTCGTTCCGCCTCGATGCTGACCGCGGGCAATACCCCGTCCGGCAGCGGGCCGTGCGGTTCGGCGTCGATACCGAGTGAGCGGACCTGCATGGAGTACGCCAGGACAGCGCCGCGGTAGCCGTCGCAATGGGCGAGGCTCCCGACCACTCCCTGCGGCCAGAGTGGAGCACCACGCTCGCCGCGCATGACAGCGGCAGACGGAACACCGAGCTTGCCCATCGCCTGACGCGCAAGGTGCCGGGTGGTCACGAACTCGCGACGACGTTTCTCGACCGCGCGGCCGATCAACGCCTCCTCACTGGGGTGCGGAACCAGACCGGGCGGATCCACGAAGGCCTCGGCCGTCGCAACTCCACCGGGAAGAATCTGTTCGATCACGTAGCGATACCTCTCAGCGTGCGGCGCGCATGCGCTCGACTTCGGCTTCCTGCTCCGGCGTGACCTTGAAGTGGCCACCCCACTTGTTGAGCGTTCCCGGCGGGTACTCCGGAACGGGAAGAATCTGACGCAACAACTTCTCCGGCAGTCCACGCCGACGCCACTCGCGCGGGTATCCGAGTGAGACTTCCTCGAAGCGGACGCCGTCGTAGTACGTGGTTCGAGGGATGTGCAGGTGCCCGTACACCGAGCACACCGCGTTGTACTTCACGTGCCAGTCGGCGGTAGCGGTGGTTCCGCACCACAGTGCGAACTCCGGATACATGAGTACGTCCGTCGGCTGCCGGACCATCGGGAAATGGTTCACGAGAACGGTTCTTGTTCCTTCGGGAAGCGCATCCAACCGCGCCTGGGTGTACTCGATCCTCGCCCGGCACCATGCGTCGCGCGTCGCATACGGCTGCGGTGAGAGTAGGAACTCGTCGGTGGCGACGACGTTCTTGTCACGCGCGATCTCGAGCCCGTGTTCCTTGTCTCGCGCACCTTCCGGCAGGAAGGAGTAGTCGTAGAGAAGAAACATCGGGACGACCGTGACCGGTCCCTCGTCTCCCTCCCACACCGGGAACGGGTCCTCGGGTGTGATGACGTCGAGTTCGCGGCACATGTTGACCAGGTACTCGTAGCGCGGCGCTCCGTGAATCTGAACCGGATCCTTGGCGGTCGTCCACAGTTCGTGGTTGCCCGGAATCCAGATGACCTTTGCGAATCGGCTGCGAAGGAGCTTCAACGCCCACCGAATGTCGTCAGTTTTCTCGGAAACATCTCCGGCGAGAATGAGCCAGTCGTCAGGCGAATCCGGAAACAGTTCCTCCGTCATCGGCTTGTTGCCGTTGTGACCGACATGAATGTCGCTCACCGCCATCAGCTTTGCTGCCACGATCCCTCTGCTTCCTCAGTTGAACTTCCGCGCTTCGCCGTCGCCGGACCTGTCACGGCCCACTTGCCGGAAAACGCTCGCCACGACACCGCGACCATCCGAAGTACTACGAACACGGTAAGCCCTGCCCAAATTCCGGCCAGCCCCCAGTCGTAGGCGAGAGAGAGCCAGATCGCGGGCAGAAACCCGAGAACGGCGCACAGCATGGTCGCGTTGCGCAGAAACACCACGTCCCCGGCGCCGAGTAGAACACCGTCGAGTGCGAAGACGATTCCCGCCACCGGCATGATCGCGACGAAGAACCACCATGCAATCGACATCTGACCGAGCACCTCGGCGTCGGACGTGAAGAGTCCGGGGATCACGGAGTGGCCGGCGGCGAAGAAGATCGCGAGCACCACGGCAAATACCGTCGACCATGCGGTGATCCGCCAGGTCATCCTTTTCGCCGCGGCTGCGAATCCACCGCCGAGCGCCGCTCCGATCAGCGTCTGAGCTGCGATCGCCAAGGAATCGAGAAGGAGCGAAACCAGGTTCCACAGTTGGAGGACGACTTGGTGTGCACCGACTACAGCCGCACCGAACCTCGACGCCACTGCAGCCGCGGAAACGAAACACGCTTGGAATGCGAGGCTGCGCAGAATCAGGTCACGGCCCATCAGCATCTGCGCCCGCATGATCGCAAAATGTGGTCGAGCCGAAACCGGTTCACGAAAGAGCGCCCAGGCGAACAGCACACCCGAAATACTCTGGCCCACCAGATTCGCAACAGCTGATCCTTCGAGTTCCAGACGCGGAGCACCGAGCAAGCCATGCACCAGAATCGGACACAACACCGCCGAAATACCCAGGCCGACAAGGACGAACCGCAGCGGTCGCACCGTGTTCTGAACCCCGCGCATCCAGCCGTTGCCGGCCAGGGCCACCAGGATGAGTGGAACACCCAACACCGCTATCCGGAGCCAACTTTCCGCAGCCGCGGCGATGTCGGGAGTCCCGGCCACCGCCGAAGTCAGCGGGCCGGCGATCACCTGCACGATCACGACCAAGGCCAAGCCGATCGCGGCCGCCAGCCAGGTCGCCTGAACACCCTCACCCACCGCGTCGCGCTCGCGGCCCGCCCCGTGAAGCCGTGCGGCCCGCGCCGTGGTGCCGTACGACAAGAAGGTCAGCTGCGTACTCACCAACGACAGGATCAGACCACCGACTGCCAATCCGGCCAGCGGAAGCGCCCCGAGTCGGCCGACCACGGCGATGTCGAACAACAGATAGAGGGGTTCGGCTGCCAGCACCCCGAGTGCCGGAAACGCCAGGGAAAAGATTCGTCGCCCAGTGACGTCGAATTCAGCTGCCGAAGATCCCGCCGAGGTGGCGTCAGATTCGCTCAATGCCGCGGATTCAGCCGAGTGCCGCGACGAGCGCGGCAACAATCTCGTCGCTGGAACTGGTCGACGTGTATCCGGCCGACAGCCGATGTCCGCCGCCACCAAGACTTTCAGCGACCGCCGACACGTCGATC
>NZ_LVCT01000260.1:0-15521 GCF_001647205.1 Rhodococcus sp. EPR-134 | reverse complement strand
CGCTCTCGATCTCCTCGGAGCGAAGATCGCCGATGTCACTGCGTCGGATGACCGCGTACACCAGCCCACGGCCGTCCGCGGCTTCCGGGACCAGCACCGCGGACCCGAGTACCGAAGCCAGCATCGGCAACCACCCGAACGGATGGGTGTCGAGCAGCTTTCGCGCAATCGCGTCGCCGTCGATGCCGGTCGCCAGCAAACGCGCCGCGAGCACGTGCGGAAGCGGACCTCCCCACCGGAAGGAGCCGGTGTCGGTGACCAGTCCGGCATAGAGACAGTGCGCGATATCGCGATCGATCGCGACTCCCCACGCATCGAAGAATCGTGCGATGAGCGCCGTCGTCGAAGCCGCGGTTTCGTCGACGACGTTGATGCTTCCGAATTCGGAATTGGAGCGATGGTGATCAAGGACGATCGTGCGATTCGCGCCGGCGAGTCGACTCGCCAACTCACCGAGGCGGCCCTCGCTGCCGACATCCACCGTCACCAGTACGTCGACACTTTCCTGAACATCAGTGGGCGCCACGAGCAAGTGGAGACCGGGGAAATCGCGCATCGACTCGGGCAGCGCCGACGGCCGACTGAACGCGACCTGCACCGAAATGCCCCGACGCTCGAGAACGAGACCGAGCGCAAGTCCGCTGCCGATCGTGTCCGCATCCGGCTGCACATGGCAGAGAATTGTCACCGTGTGTGCCGATTCGAGAACCTCGGCCACCTGAGCGAACTTCGCCTCGCAGGGGTCGACGTCCGAAAGTGCGGTGATCGTCATTCTCGGTGCGCGTCAGTCGGCTTCACGAACATCTGGCGACGCCTCGTCTTCGTCCGAAGCCACTCGCGGCTCCTTGTACGGATCTGCATCTCCGGCCGGCTGTGCATTCTCACGCGCCTTGGCGACCTCGTCGTCGGCGGCCTTGGCACGGGCCAGCAGTTCTTCCATATGACGCGCGGTGTCGGGAACGGTATCGGCGACAAACGTCAGAGTCGGTGTGAAGCGAACTCCGGTTCCGGCACCGACCTTCGAGCGCAGAACACCCTTGGCCTTCTCGAGACCTGCGGCGGCGGCTTCCACATCGGGTGCGGAATCGACCTTCTCGCCCATGACTGTGTAGTACACCGTCGCGTCGTGCAGATCGTTGGTGACCTTGGTGTCCGTGATGGTCACGAATGCGAGTCGCGGATCCTTGATCTCGTGATCGATCGCGGTCGCGACGATGGTTCCGATACGCTTTGCCAACTTGCGTGCCCGGGCTGGATCTACCATGACTGTCAGTCTCCTCTACCTGGCCACTCGAATCGAGGTGACTCGATCGATCAAAGTTCTGGTTAACAAGAATTATTACCGACAACAGTCTCGTCCATCGGCTACCCGGCAACCAAATCACCATCGGTAGAGGTCTTCGACCACGAGCCACCGCCGCCAGGGCCGTCGTCGATCTCCACAGTTGTCGCATGCGTCGAGCGTGAGCACAAACACCGCCACCGTTGGTCCCGAAGCCACCGAATCCCTTGCCGACGAACTCGATTCGGTACGCCGTCTGGAAGCGTGGCTCATCGACACCGCCCGATGACGCTCAGTCTTCCGGGCCGAAGATTCGCCTTCGCACAGCCAGCAACTGAATCTCCGGACGCTCGGCGACCGCCCGCTCACAATGATCGAGAACGTCGTGCAGGTGATCGACAGACGAACTGACCACCCCGACGCCCACGAGCGCACGACGCAGGCGTCCCTGCTCCCCCGCCTCCGCTGCACTCACACCGAATCGACGGAGTTCCGTCAGGATCGGCGACAGCATCGAACGCTTTTCCTTGAGTGAGTGGACATCGCCGAAAAGGATGTCGTACTCCAGTGCCCCTACAAACATTTTCCCCCTAGACAGAGCCGAATGGACTCTCTCGGACTTGTATGTTCAAGTCCGAGAGAGTCCATGTCAGCTAGTACTCACGTGCGTCCGCCCCAACGCCCGTGTCGACATAATCAGTCGCGCGGCTTCTCGCGAAGCTCGTAGCACTCGAGAACGTCACCGATCTTGATATCGGAATAGGTGACGGTCAAACCACATTCGTAGCCTTCGCGAACCTCGGTAGCGTCTTCCTTCTCCCGCTTGAGCGAGGAGATGGTGACCGTCTCGGCGATGACCTTGCTGTCGCGGATGAGACGTGCCTTGGCGTTGCGACGGATGCTGCCCGACGTGACCAAGCAACCGGCAATGTTGCCGATCTTGGACGAACGGAACATGGCGCGGATCTCTGCCTTGCCCAGCTCGACCTCTTCGTACACCGGCTTGAGCAGACCCTTGAGTGCCTTCTCGACCTCGTCGATGGCCTGGTAGATCACCGAGTAGTAGCGAATGTCGACGCCCTCGCGGTTCGCCAGCTCCGTTGCCTTGCCTTCGGCGCGGACGTTGAAGCCGATGATGATCGCGTTGGACGCAGCAGCCAGGTTGACGTTGGTCTCCGTGATGCCACCGACACCGCGGTCGATGACGCGCAACTGCACCTCGTCGTCGATCGGAATTCCGAGGAGAGCCTCTTCGAGGGCCTCCACGGTTCCCGAGTTGTCACCCTTGAGGATCAAGTTCAGCTGTGAATGTTCCTTCAGAGCTGCATCGAGATCGTCGAGGCTGATGCGCTTACGACTCTTCGCTGCAAGCGCGTTGCGCTTACGTGCGTTGCGACGGTCCGCGATCTGACGAGCGATACGGTCCTCGTCGACCACGAGCAGGTTGTCGCCTGCACCGGGGACCGACGTGAAGCCGATGACCTGGACCGGACGTGAAGGCAGTGCCTCGTGGACGTCCTGACCGTGCTCGTCCACCATGCGGCGGACGCGGCCGTAAGCATCGCCGGCAACGATCGAGTCGCCGACCCGCAGCGTTCCGCGCTGAATGAGCACGGTAGCGACGGGGCCGCGGCCACGGTCGAGGTGCGCCTCGATGGCAACACCCTGAGCGTCCATGTCCGGGTTGGCGCGCAGATCCAGGGAAGCGTCGGCCGTCAACAGCACTGCTTCGAGCAGTGCGTCGATGTTGAGACCCTGCTTCGCCGAGATGTCGACGAACATGGTGTCTCCGCCGTATTCCTCGGCCACCAGTCCGTACTCGGTGAGCTGCTGCCGGATCTTGTCCGGGTTCGCGCCTTCCTTGTCGATCTTGTTCACCGCGACCACGATCGGCACGTCGGCCGCCTGGGCGTGGTTGATCGCTTCCACCGTCTGCGGCATGACGCCGTCGTCGGCTGCGACAACAAGGATCGCGAGGTCGGTGGCCTTGGCACCACGAGCACGCATGGCCGTGAAGGCCTCGTGACCCGGGGTGTCGATGAACGTCACGAGACGCTCGTTGCCCTCGAGCTCGGTCAGCACCTGGTAGGCACCGATGTGCTGCGTGATGCCGCCGGCTTCGCCCTCACGGACATTCGCCTTACGGATCACGTCGAGCAGACGGGTCTTACCGTGGTCGACGTGGCCCATGACGGTGACCACAGGCGGACGGGACTCGAGGTCCTCTTCTCCGCCGGCGTCCTCGCCGTAGGTGAGGTCGAAGCTGTCGAGCAGCTCGCGATCCTCGTCCTCCGGGCTGACGACCTGCACGACGTAGTTCATTTCGCCGCCGAGCAGCTCCAGCGTCTCGTCGTTGACCGACTGAGTTGCCGTGACCATCTCACCGAGGTTGAACAACGCCTGCACGAGTGCTGCGGGGTTCGCATCGATCTTGTCCGCGAAGTCCGACAGAGATGCGCCGCGAGCGAGACGGATGGTCTCGCCGTTGCCGCGTGGCAGCCTGACGCCGCCGACTGCGGGAGCCTGCATGCTTTCGTACTCGGCGCGCTTCGCCCGCTTCGACTTACGTCCACGGCGAACTGCTCCGCCGGGACGACCGAATGCACCTGCCGCTGCGCCGCGCTGACCGGGACGGCCACCGCCGCCGGGACGACCGCGGAATCCACCGGCCGGAGCTGCTCCACCGGGAGCACCTGCACCGGCACCGGCGCCGGGAGCGCCGCCACCGCGGTATCCACCGCCGCCGCCACCCGGACGACCACCGGGAGCGCCACCGGGACGACCCGGACGTCCGCCGCCACCGGGCGCGGGACGAGCGGAACGAGCAGGCATTGCACCCGGGTTCGGGCGAGGAGGCATGGAGCCGGGGCTGGGACGGGGTCCGCCCTGACCTGCAGGCGGACGGGGTCCACCCTGACCGGGAGCCGGACGGGGACCGCCCTGACCCGGAGCCGGACGAGGTCCACCCTGACCGGGAGCCGGACGGGGACCGCCCTGACCCGGAGCCGGACGAGAACCGCCCTGACCTGCGCCCGGACGCGGTGCGCCGGGAGCCGGACGAGGTGCCGGACGCTCGGCGGGTGCCGAGGAGTACGGGTTGTTACCGACGCGAGGTGCCTTCGGTCCCGGACGCGGTCCGCCGGGCTTTGCGCCAGTGGACGGTGCGGCCGGAGCCGCGGGGGCTGCCGGTGCCGACGCTGCGGGAGCAGCCGGAGCCGGACGTGCCGGCTGTGCTGGCTTCGGAGCGTTGAACGTCGGGGTGGGGACCGGCGCTGACGGTGCTGCCGGAGCAGCGGCTGCGGGAGCCGCGGGGGCTGCCGGGGCCGGAGCTGCGGGAGCAGCCGGTGCGGGTGCGGCCGGCTTGGGGCCGGGACGCGGTGCGCCAGGCTTTGCAGCCGACGGCGACGGTGCGCCGGGCTTTGCCGCGGGGCGAGCCGCCGGAGCGGCTGCGCCGGTCTCGGACTTGGTTTCTGCTCCGCCTGCCGACGGGAATGACTCCCGCAGACGACGGGCGACGGGCGCCTCCACTGTGGATGACGCAGACTTCACGAACTCGCCTTGCTCCTTGAGCGTTGCGAGTAGTTCCTTGCTGGTGACACCGAGTTCTTTAGCCAACTCGTGCACGCGGGCCTTGCCTGCCACTGCTCTCCTCACTGATGAGGTCGAGCAGGAGGCATCCCACAGATGTGGGTCCCGCACGACCTCGGGTTATCGCCGATGGACGTTCATCGTTGGTGCTTCACGGTGTGCTCATGAGTGCTTGTGCCTGTTCTTCTCGAGAGGTACTGCTTTTGTGTGAACTGCGTCGACCAGCTGGTCGACAGCGGACGTGTCCAGATTTCCGGACACTCGCAGTGCTCTGCTGAATGCTCGGCGCCGCTCTGCCAGGCTCAGACAACTCGGATCCAGGTGCAGCCATGCACCTCGACCGGGGAGTCTTCGCGATACGTCGGGGACGAGCGGGGAACCCTCCGGCCCCTGCTCACCAACCACGACCCTCAACAGATCGACAGCCGACCCTTGTTCCCTGCATCCCACACACGTTCTGACCGGCGAACCGGGTTTCACGCGCGCAGAATCCGAGGACTCACGTCGAACCATTGTCCACTCTACCGCCGAACCGTCTCGATCACTGCATTCCACTGTTATCCGTTGGACGTGGCGGGCCGGTCGGACGCGTCGCCAACGGGTGCCGCATCGCTCCGAATGTCGATACGCCAACCCGTCAACCGCGCAGCCAGGCGGGCATTTTGACCCTCTTTTCCGATGGCCAACGAAAGCTGGAAATCGGGCACGATGACACGGGCCGCACGAGCCTCGGGATCGACGACAGTGACGGAGACCACTTTCGACGGGGAAAGTGCGTTGCCCACAAACGTCGCGGGATCTTCGTCGAAGTCGATGATGTCGATCTTCTCCCCCGCGAGTTCGCTCATGACGTTGCGGACGCGCTGACCCATCGGGCCGATGCATGCACCCTTTGCGTTGAGCCCCTGCACACGTGAGGCAACGGCGATCTTGGAACGATGTCCCGCTTCGCGCGCGACGTTGATGATCTCGACGCTGCCGTCCGCGATCTCTGGAACCTCGAGTGCGAACAACTTGCGAACCAGGTTCGGGTGGGTCCGCGAGAGGGTGATCTGTGGGCCGCGGGCTCCGCGAGCAACTCCGACGACGTAGCACTTGATGCGCTCACCGTGCTCGTAGTTCTCGCCGGGAACCTGTTCTGCAGGCGGCAACAATCCCTCGGCGCCATTGGATTCGCTGCCGATTCGGACGACGACCATTCCGCGGGAATTCGCACGCGTGTCACGCTGAATGACACCACCGACGATTTCACCCTCATGGGTCGAGAACTCACCGAAACTGCGCTCGTGCTCGGCGTCGCGCAGACGCTGCAGGATGACCTGGCGTGCGATGGTCGCCGCGATGCGTCCGAATCCCTCGGGAGTGTCGTCCCACTCCTCACCGATCATGTTGCCGTCGGCATCGGTGTCGTGCGCCATCACTCGCACCGAACCGGTCTTGATGTTGACATCGATCCGAGCGTTCTGCTTGTGCCCCTCGGTGTGGCGGTACGCCGTCAGCAGCGCGGTCTGGATCGTGGCGATCACAGTTTCGATCGAGACACCTTTTTCGGCTTCGATCGCTCGCAACGCTGCAATGTCGATATTCACTTGTCGAACCCTTCTTCGTTTTCTACGTCTTCTAATTCTGCTTCGTCGTCTTCGACACTGTCCACGCCCGAGTCCTCGGTGAGGTCAACCGCATCGGAGGGAACTGCGCGCCCCTCCGGGATGCCGCCCGCGAGTTCCAACTCCGCCTCACTGGGCTTCGAGAACTCCACCTGAACTACAGCCTTCTGAACGTCGCCCAGTGCAATCTCGCGCACGGTCAGTCCGCCACGGCCACCGATGACAACTGCCACGGAATCGTCGTTCATCGTTCCGATACGGCCCACCACGGTCTCGCCGGCCAGATCGATTCGCGCTTTACGTCCGCGAGCCCGACGCCAGTGACGATCGAGCGTCAGTGGGCGGTCAATTCCCGGGGAGGTCACCTCGAGGGTGTACGGCGTTTCACCGATTTCCTCGAGGGTGTCGAAAAGTTCCGAAACGAGTCTGCTGATCTCCGCGGCGGCATCGAGCTCGATCCCGGCATCGCTGTCGACCATGATGCGCACCGCGCTGTGCTTGCCCGCACTGGTCACGACAACGTCGTCGACGTCGTAACCCTGGGCGTGCACGAGTTCGGAGATCAGCTCGATCACCCTCTCCCTGGATGGCACCGGCATCTCGCGAACTCCTCATTTCAGTTGTCGTCGATTGTCCGACTTGTGTCGACTGTCGACGTGGGCGGCTGCGAGCATGAAAAGACACCAGGTGCCACATGCTGCAAGCATCCAAGAGTACCGCTCATTGCGCGTCTCCGTGACCAGAGTGCCCGACGCACGTCACACTTGAACACGTGCCGCGGATTCGAACGATCGGCCGACCACCTGGCACGATGGACTGGTGCTGACGCCCATGACTACTACCCCACTCTCCCGGCGGAGTGCGCTCAAGATGACGGGAACAGCAGCGTTGGGCGCTGCTGCCTTCTCGTTGTCCGCCTGCACCGACAACGGCACAGCGGAGGCGGCTGCAGAAGTCGACCAGCTGACGGCCCAGGCCGATCGAGCCCGCTCCGACGCGGCAGCCGCAACCGCCGCTATCGCTCTTGCGCCGGACAAGTCGGCATCACTGACCACGATCAGCGCCGAACGCACAGCGCATGCACTCGAACTCGACGCCGAGATTGCGCGAGCAGCGGGCAGCGGCGCCGCTACGACCACAGCGCCCCCGTCGACCTCGGTCGCAAACGCTCCTACGGGCGTCGAAACCTTGAGTACCTCGCTGGCCGATTCGGCGCGCAGTGCCGCGGATCTCGCTCGGACGATGTCCGGCTATCGCGCGGGCCTGCTCGGTTCGATCAGCGCGTCGTGCTCGACTCAGGTTGCGGTGTTGCTTCCGTGATCATTTCGCACACCCGTCGATCCGAGAGTTCTGCCTTGCTGACCGCAATCGAATCAGAGAATGCCGCGATCTTCGCTTACGGAGTGGTTGCCGCGTTTTCGAATCCTGCCCGTGTCAACGAGGTTGCCACGCACACAGCAGCGCACCGCGCACGACGTGATGCGCTGGTTGCCCTGTCGACCGACGCGGGCGTGACCCCGCCGACAGCCGCGGCAGCTTACGAGATCCCGTTTCCGGTGACGGACGCCGTTACCGCGGCACAGCTGGCAGCACAGATCGAATCCGACACCGCCGTGACCTACCGGGCATTCGTCGAACAGGTCGATACCGACCAACTCCGCACGTTCGGAATCGACGGCCTGACCGATGCGGCTATCCGCGGCGCCGGATGGCGGTCCGCGCTGGGAACCGCTCCGGCCACCTCAGCGTTCCCGGGGGACCCGGCTTCGTAACTGCTGTGCGCCTTTATTAACCCCCGGCGGTTAATAAAGGCGCACAGCGGCTCAGCTCTTGCGATGCGAGGGCACGAACCACGCCGCGACCACGGCCACCAACACGAAGCAACCGCCGACGCGCAGTGCAGGTGTCAGCGCATCTCCGTAACCGAGGGGCGTGAGGGCACCGCCGGCGGCAAGGAAAACTGCAGTGAGAACCGCGATTCCCAGTGCAACACCGATCTCACGAAGCGTCGAGTTGGTCGAACTGGCCGTTCCGTGATCAGGCTCGTCCATGTCGACGAGTACCGCCGTCGAGCTCGGCGCGAAGGTCAGGCCCATACCGATTCCCGCCATCAGTAGAGCCGGAACCAGCGACCCGTACGTCACGTCGGGACCGATCAACGCTGCCAACCAGAACAATGCTCCGGCCTGGAGCAACAGACCGGTCAGCAGAAGCGAACGGAGCCCGACCTTCGGCGCCAGAAAACCGGCGAGAGGCGCGAAGATCATCGGCGCTGCCGTCCACGGAAGCGTCCGCAGGCCTGCTTGGAACGGGCTGTAGCCCATCACGATCTGGAGGTACTGCGAGAGCAGGAACACCGCCCCGAAGATTCCGATCGAGAAGGTCAAGCCGATGACGTTCGCCATCGAGAAGCTGCGTGAGCGGAACAGACGTAGGGGCATGACCGGATGCGAGGTCTTCATCTCGCGAAGCACGAACAGTGCCAACGCGACTGCGGAACCGACCAACGACGCAACTACTCCAAGCGATCCCCAGCCGTCGTCGTTGCCGTGAACGATCCCCCACACCGCCAGGAACACACCGAGTCCGGCGAGTGCGACACCGGGAAGGTCGAGAGGCTGTGTGCGACCGGTCGATTCACGCAACGCATACAACGCGAGAGGAACAGCGACGATCGCAACCGGCACGTTGATCCAGAAGATCCCCTGCCACGAGAACCCGTCGACTACCGCTCCACCGACCACGGGACCCATCGCGATCCCCAGGCCGGAGACGCCACCCCACACGCCGATTGCCATGGCACGCTTGGCTTCCGGTACCGCTGCCACGAGGAGAGTGAGTGAGAGCGGCATGATCGCGGCAGCGCCGGCGCCCTGAAAGGCTCGGGCCGCGATGAGCAGGCTTGGTGTCGTCGACAACGCCGAAGCAATCGACGCCGCCGTGAACAGCCCGATCCCGAACACGAACATCTTGCGGCGCCCCCACCGATCGCCGAGCGTCGTCGCCGAAAGCATCAGCGTCGCAAAGCAGAGCGTGTACGCATTCATGAACCACTGAAGTTGCCCGACGGACGCATTCAGCTCCTTCTCGATCACCGGCAGCGCGCTCGTCATCACGAGGTTGTCGAGGGTGGCCATGAACATGGGCAGAGAGGCAGCAACCATCGCTATCGCGATCGGAACCTTACGTCCTCCACTGCTTTCCGACCCGGATGCGGCGTCCGATCCGGACTTCGTCAAAACGGTCATCGTGATTCCTCGAGTGAAGGTGCCTTAAGGCATCGAATGATTACTTAGGTCGAAACTAAGCTATCCGGTGATAACGTGTCAACATGTCGATCGGTGCAGCTGAACCACGTACCCGCAGGATGAGCGCACCGGAACGTCGCGCGTTGGTCCTTGCCGCGGCAACGCGAGCATTCGCAAAGGGTGGATACTCGGGGACCAGTACGGACGCCGTCGCCAAGGAAGCCGGTGTCTCGCAGCCCTACGTCGTGCGCATGTTCGGAACCAAGGCAGATTTGTTCCACGCAGTGTTCACGCGCGCGCTCGACGAAATCGTCCGCACCTTCAACGACAAATTGGATACGGTCACGATCGATCCGAGCAATCCGCAGTTCTGGGCCGAACTCGGATCCGCCTACGGCGAGCTGGTTCTCTACCGAGAGCTACTGCTTGTCATGTTGCACGGCTTCGCCACCAGCACCGATGATGTCGCCGCCGTCTCCCGGAACGCCATGTCCGGCATCTACACCTTGCTGCGCGAGCGCACCGGTTGCACACCCGAGCAAGCGCGTTTGTTCATCGCGAACGGGATGCTGATCAACAATCTGCTCGCAATGATGGCGCCCGAACACGCCGAAGAAGATCCAGCCCTCGGCGAGCTCTGGGGCAGCGTCTTCAGCGACTCGACTGCGATCACGCTCACCGGCGACGAATCCTCGAGCGAAACCGACACCGATTCCTGACCGGTCACTGGGAAAAACTACACACATGTGACTGAGGACACCCTACAGTCGATCCGACATGTCTCCGGGAAACCCAGACGAAAAGGACCGACGTTGGATCTCGCACAACGCCTCGACGCGCTCGAACAGATCGAGGAAATCAAGAAGCTCAAGCACGGCTACTGGCGAGCATGTGATGCCAAGGATCCAGTTGGGTTCCGCAACAGCTTCATCCGTTCCGGAGCGTCGATCGACTACGGCCGCCTCGGCGCCTTCGACGACGCGGGGCCGATGGCGGACATCTTCGAGAAGATCGCTCTTCGCAAGGTCGACGGCCGGTACGCGGTCCTCGACATGCATCACGGATTGCATCCCGACATCACACTGACCTCGGAGACGTCGGCGGTGGGGCGATGGGCTCTGCAGTTCCGCCAGATCGACATCGTCGGGCGCACCGAGAAGTTGATGACCGGCGAATACGACGACAAGTACGTGATCGAGGACGGTATGTGGAAAATGAGTCAATGCCATTTCACGGAGACGTGGTCGATCACCACTCCCCTGTCGCCGGACGCTGACATCGCCGAGGGTTCGTTGGGTGGGCCGCGATGACGACGAACGGAAAAGTTGCGCTCGTAACCGGTGCCAGCCGGAGCGTCGGCAAGGGCATTGCCCTCGCGCTGGGAAGCGACGGATGGACGGTGTACGTGACGGCCCGAGGAACCGTCGGCGACGACGGCCCACTCGATCGCACCGCAGCCGAGATCACCGAGCGCGGTGGTCACGGCATTGCCGTGCAGTGCGATCACGCCGACGATCAACAGATCGTCGACCTGTTTGCACGCATCGCCGAGGAACAGTCAGGCCGCCTCGATCTTCTGGTCAACAACGTCTGGGCAAACCCGGCGGGTTATGCAGGCTTCGCCGATCCGTTCTGGAAGAGGCCGATCGACGATTGGAATTCGCTGATCGGAATCGGACTGCGCGCCCACTACGTTGCTTCGGTGGAAGCGGCGAAGTTGATGGTTCCCCGGGGCAGTGGAGTGATCGGCAACATCTCGTCGTTCGGCACCCGCGGGTACCTGCACTCTGTGCTGTACGGGATGTCGAAGGCAGGTTTGGACAAGATGGCCGCGGACATGGCTGTCGAATTGAAGGGGACCGGCGTCACCGCACTTTCCTTCTGGCTCGGGTTGATCCGCAACGAGCGGATGGAGGCGAGTGGGATCGAGAGCTTCGAAGGCTTCTCACTGGCCGAGGCCGAAACCCCGGAATTCGTCGGCCAAGTCATCACTGCATTGGCCAACGATCCAGAAGTGAACGCGCGCAGCGGTCACACACTGATCACCGCCGAGACGGCCGTCGAGTACGGAATCACCGACGCCAACGGGAAACAACCGGCGTCACACCGCAGTGCCTTCGGTGGCGGCCCGCTTTTCTGATTCATCAGTAGCAGTGGTCGCGTCGCGTGCCGGCACAGCACGCGGCGCTGCCACTCGCGCCTTCAGGGCAAGCCAGGCACACCCGATGACGACGACACCGCCGGCCACGATCGAGGGTGACAACGTCTCACCGAGTATCAGCGCCGACCAGGCAATGCTGAGCACCGGTTGAACCAACTGTGTTTGGCTCACAGTGGAAATGGGACCGATCGCCAGACCCCGGTACCAAGGAAAGAACCCGAGAAACATACTCACGCATCCCAGGTAGGCAAACGAAAGCCACGAATTCACATCGGCAGAGACCGGAGCCTGGGCCATGGACGCCACCGTCAACGCAATCGTGACCGGCAGTCCGAGAATCAATGCCCAGGCAATCGTCTGCCACGACCCGATCTCGCGGGCCAGCAACGCACCTTCCGAATATGCCAGCGCTGCACACACCACCGCGGCGAACAGAAGAAGATCAGCGAGATGAAACGAGCCGAGTCCGCCGTTTGCAATCGCCACGAACCCTACGACCGATACCGCGCCGGCGGCGCTTGCCCACCAGAATCCCTTACTGGGACGCTCTTTTCCTCGGACGACCGCAAATACCGCGGTCGCAGCGGGAAGTAGCCCGATCACGACTGCCGCGTGACTCGCCGGCGATGTCTGCAACGCAAACGTGGTGAACAGTGAAAACCCCAGTACCGCACCAACAGTCACGAGTGCGATGCGCAACCACTGCCGAAGCGTCGGAAGCGTCGCGCGAGTAACCGACAGCATCACAATCGCAAGGGCCCCGGCAACGACGGCGCGGCCCGCACCGACGAACAGGGGGTCGAGATCCGCGACGGCGACCCTCGTGAGCGGAACGGTGAACGAGAACGCCAGCACACCGAGCAAGCCCCACCACAAACCGGATCGAGACGATGGCATCGGTAGCGGTTCCTGCGGCGCGACGATAGCGCTACTCTTCATACTCATGTTTTACGATAGCAGTAGCACGCCAACCAGCGAAACTGGTATTTCAGGTGCGCACCCGTGTGCAGGAGATCGAAATTGCTCCGAGCAGTCCGACGAGCGCGAAAGCGTAGAAGCCCCACGGCACGGCGTAACCCGCACCCAGGAGGACTCCGCCCAGGATCGGGCCACAGATCGCACCGACCCGGCCGACACCTGCCGACCATCCGAGCGCGGTCGCGCGAATCTGAGGTGGGTGATTCGCGCTCGTGAAGGCGTAGACCAGTACCTGCGCACTGAACACGAAGCATCCGGCGAGGAAGACCATCACGTAGATTCCGAACGACACCTTCACACTCAGAAGCGCCAGGAACAGTGCAGCTCCGGCGAACCACACGATGGCTGCAGTCCGCGGGCCGATCTTGTTCGCGACGCCCCCGGCGATCAAGAGTCCGACGACGGCGCCGGCATTGAGGATCAGAAGGAACGTCAACGACGCCCCGAGGTTGTAACCGGCCTCACGCATGATCGTCGGAAGCCACGTGTTCAATCCGTAGACGAGCAGCAAGCCCATGAAACTGGTGATCCAGATGGCGATGCTGTTGCGCAGGAACTTCGAAGAGAACAGTGCGCGAACGGGATTGGCGGCTTCGGCGCGCTCAACTTCGGACGTGGGCGCAACCTCGAGTTCGACTCCGTAACGGGCAGCGATTTCCTCGGCTTCGGCACGCTTTCCGTGAGCGAGAAGGTACGACGGGGATTCCGGCAGATACCGCAACATGAGTGGAATCAGGGCGACGGCAGGAAGTGCGCCCACAACGAACATCGCTCGCCAACCGAAAGGTTCGATCACGACGAGCGCCAGCGCTGCGGTGGCAACGGCGCCGACGTGGTAGCCGGTCATCAGCATGGTCGACGCAGATCCACCGCCTTGTTTCTTCGAGAATTCGTTGACCAGAGCCAATGCCGTCGGTAGGGCGCCACCCAGCCCCACACCGGCAAGGAAGCGCAGCAGCCCGAAGATGAACGGATTGGGCGCAATTGCGCACAACAGAGTCAGAATCGAGAATGCGGCAACGGCGTACAGCAGCGCGCGGCGTCGACCGATGACGTCAGTGAGAGTGCCGATGACGAGGGCGCCGATGGTCATGCCGATGAGCCCGAAGGTCGAGATCATCGTAATCGTGCCGGTACTCAAACCCCACGCGTCGTAGTCGAGAAGCGAAGGAATGACCGCGCCGAGTACGACCAGGTCGAATCCGTCCAGAAGCACAGCGATCCAACACAACGGTGCTACCCACATTGCGGCACGCGCCCCAGGCGAACCGGTGATTGAACTCGACTGCGTATGTGCGGTCATCGGATCCTCGACATTCACTGCTTGTGGGCGTTCGCGACCGGTTGGGATCCAGTAGTTCGGATCGAAACGTGTTCGCATTGCGAACGCCTGTTCATAATGAGCACATCGATTGTGTACGGAGTCACAACGCCATGTCAAACGTCGCGGTAATCTCGAGGAATGGCACTCTCCGAAAATGAGCGTGAACAGTTCCTGGCCGAACCCCACATCGGGGCGCTGTCCGTGGCGGACGGCACCGAGCGCGGTCCGTTGACCGTCCCGATCTGGTACCTGTACTCACCCGGTGGCAAACCATGGATCCTCACGGGCAAGGATTCGCGAAAGGCACGACTCATCGAGTCGGCCGGGCATTTCTCGTTGATGGCCGAAAGGCTCGATCCGACAATCCGTTACGTCAGCGTCAGCGGATCCGTCGACAAGATCGTTCCGGGCACCGACGAGATGCTGGTCGAAGTCTCGCGGCGTTACCTGGCTCCGGACAAGGTCGACGGGTATCTCGAATTCGCGCGATCGCAGTTGGGCGAACAGGTAGCGATCTACATGAATCCGCAGCACTGGCTGTCTGCGGATCTCGGGGCGATCTGACAATTCTCAGAAAAGCGAAGGCTCGGCGCGCCGGAGTGGCGCGCCGAGCCTGACCTGCATGTGGAGGGCTCTATGTCAGCTCTCGGTGAAGAAACGCACCCGATTGAGTCGATGACCGCTCGCCTCGAAGCCGAACAATGCGATGGCCGGTTCCCCGCACACGATGACGCTCGCCGTCACGGTGCGACCGGCAACCAGCATCTTGCTCTTCGTCACGCCGGTGAGCAGAGCGTTGACATCAGCGTTGGACAACTGCGTCCCCGCCGGAAGCTCGACGGGTACCGGCGGCGTTCGGCCGACAGCGGCCGCATCGAGGAACCGCGACGCTGCCTTCTTGCCTTTGTCTCCGACGCCGAAGATGCCGCGCGAGAACCCGAGCGCCCCGCCGATCCCCTGGTTCGAGAGCAACTGCGGCGTCAACTTCGCGGCCGCCTTCACCCCCGCCACACCAGCAGTCGCGAGCTGGCTCAACATCGTCGCCAATTCCCAATGCGCATAGAGGGTTCCGATCCGCAAGGAATCGGGCTCCCCCACCAAGTCGTAGCGCAAGTGCATCGGAACGTCGAGAACGACTCCGGTCGACATCTCGGTAGCGAGGCTCAGATCGCGCCACACCGTCCGGCCGCACACGATGTCGCGCTCGACATGGAAGGTGATCGAATTGGGGGCGATGAACGTGTCGTAGAAACTCTCGATCGCCGCCTGACCGTTGTGCGGACGTGAACCTACAGGGTCGTTGACCTGTCCGTCGCCGGCAAACAGGGCCACC
>NZ_LVCT01000259.1:0-3727 GCF_001647205.1 Rhodococcus sp. EPR-134 | reverse complement strand
CTCGTATGCACCGTCGTACGCCTTGACCTGCTGCCACACCCGGTCGAAGCGTTCACTGTCGACAACAGGCTTCCGCACCGCGGCCAGGGCCCACTTCTGCTGCTCGGGTGTCGACGACGGCTTTCCATGCAGCGCGATCGCGTATCCCGAGAAGTCACGAATCTGGAAGTCGAAGATCTGATCGACAACGTCGGCGTCGAGCCCGCTGATCTCGGCCTGTTCGAGAATCAGATGACCGTAGACGACGAGAGAGAACAGGTGCCCGACGTTGAGCATGAAATCGAGATCCTTCTGCTGCTGCGCGTCCGGCGCTGCAGCAGTGAGCAATTCGGTGAGCGCGATCGCCTGCTCGTAAAAACGGGCGACGTTCGGAATCGAAGAGTGCTTCTCGTAGAAGGGCTTCCACTCGTGGAACTGAATCTTCGCAGCGCCGCGGGTAGGCCCCTGGTTCCAGAAGAACTCGTCGTCGGCGGCGTCGTCGCGCGTGACGATCTCCGGGAACTGCGCCGAGTTGAACAGATAGTTCGGCAAGAACTTGAGAATCAGGCCGACGTTGACGTGGACGGTGCCCTCGAGCTTGGGCAGCGTGCCGATCATCTGCGCTGCCTCGCGGAAGTACGTGGACTTCTCGTATCCCTTGGCTGCGATCACATCGTGCAGCAACCCGACCACCTTCTCACCTTCGGAGGTGACCTTGGCCTTGGTCATGGGATTGAACAGCAGGTAGCGACGGTCCTCGAGGCTGGCGCTGCGGAAGTAGTCGACCGCCCGCGCACTGAACTGCTTCATCGCGATCAGACGTGAGTACGCGTCGACGAAGGCGGCGCGAACGTGGGCAAAATCCGTGACGGGATTGCCGTACAAAATTCGATTCTGCGCGTGAGTGATTGCCTCGAAGAACGCATGCTCGGTGATGCCGATGGAGCCGGTGCAGAGGTTGAACTTTCCGACGTTGACCGTGTTGAGCGCGGCCTCGAATGCGGCGACGCCGGTGTGCAGAATGTCTTCCTCGCGCACCGGGTAATCGTCGAGGCGGAAATTGCTGACATACATCTGCCCGCGCAGGACGTTGTCCACGAGCTGATAGTTCGGATGTGCACTGTCGGCGACAAAGAACACGTAGCCTTCGGGGCCCTCGACGTCGGTACGACGCCCGAACACAGACACCATTCCGGCTACGTTGCCGTTTCCGATGTAGTACTTCTCGCCGCTCGCGCGGAAGGCGACGTCGCCGTCGGTGGGAGTGAGGAGCATGTCGGTGGAGTACACGTCGGCGCCGTGGTCGCGCTCGGACAGCCCGAACGCCATGACACCACCGTCGGCAAGTTCCTGCGCTGCACGCTTCTTCGCAGCGTCGTTGTCACTCATCCAGATCGGTCCGAGTCCGAGGATCGTGACCTGCCAGGCGTACCAGTAAGCGAGTCCGTAAAAACCGAAGATCTCACTCAAGGCCGCGTTGCGGGCACCGTCCCAACGACGGTTCTCGTCACCGTCGGCGAATGCCGCCGGAGTCTGGAACGTCGCGAACAACTTCTCCTTGCCGACGAATTCGAGAAAGTCGGAGACCCACACGGCGTCGAGGTCGTCCTGAAGCAGTTGCTTCTTACCGCGGCTCTCGAACCATTCGATGGTGGCTCGCAGCAAACGGCGAGTCTCCGGATCGAACTGAGCGGGGTCGTAAGTATGGGGGTTGAAGAGCAATCCATCGGTGCCAGACACGTCATTACCTTTCGTCGACGACGCTAAACTACCAGCGGGTAACTTTCCGCGGTGCGATTCATGGAAGACCTGCGATTCTTCGCGAATGCCACAGGTCCATCGGATTCCACGTGCCTGCCCGAGCGCGCGTGACCGGGTAGCACGCCAACCCGAGCAACAACGCAGACATGTGGCCGATGGCGGTGAAATTGGTGGCGAAAATCAGAGGTACACCATAGAAGAGCAGCAACCCCGCGAGATAGACGTATCGCCACGGATCGACGATTCGATATACCAGAATCCCCATGACGCCGGCCAGACCGTAACTCACACCCACGTCGAGAGTGTTGACCGCCGACTCCGCCACGTATCCGTGCCGAATACCTTCGTACAGAACACCTTCGCTGATGTACGTGGCTCCGACGTGGGCGATGACGACAACACACAGCCACCGCCATGTCCCGAGCCAACGCTCAGCCGTTGCATGAAAGATGGTGAAGAGAACCAGGTATCCCAACCAACCGCCACCTTCGAGCCAGAAGGCACTCGAGAACAGGACTCGTAGCGGGTCTTCGGCCAGGTGATGCAGATTGGTCGAGCGCTTGCCGAGAAAACGCTCCTCGACATTGTCGGGCAGATGCCGAAGGAAGAGCGGGGTGAACAGCAGGGCCAGCAACCAGACGTAGGTACCGGGAGCACTGCGCACCCATCGCCATGCCGCCTTTGCTGCCCCCAGCATCCTCACCGCTTCGAGTCTGCGCTCACTCGTTCACTACTGCAACGGCAAACCCGTCCCATCCCTTCGAACCCACGGTTTGAATGGCGGTGCCGTCGAGTTTCGGCTCGGCCGCGATCATCTCCAACACCGCTCGACTCGCTTTGACGCGCTCGTCGTCGATATCCGGGTTGGACACATGTCCCCCACGCACCACGTTGTCCACGATGATGACGGTTCCGGGATGCGAAAGGGCCAACGCCCACCGCACGTACTCGGTGTTGTTCTCCTTGTCGGCGTCGATGAAGACCAAGTCGAAAGGTCCCAACTCTTCCTTCGCGATCGACGGGAGGCTGTCGAGCGCGGCCCCGACGCGGACGTCGACACGGTCAGCCAAGCCGGCGCGCTCGATATTCGCCCGAGCGACATCCGCATGGGTGGGATCGAATTCCAGCGTGATGACCTGGCCCGAGGGGCCGACCGCGCGAGCGAGCCAGATCGTGCTGTATCCGCCGAGGGTTCCGATCTCGAGAACATTGCGCGCCAGGCACATTCGCGCCAGAAGATTGAGGAGCTTGCCCTGGTTCGGCGCCACGTCGATGGGCGGGAGACCGGCCTCGGAGTTGGCGGCGAGTGCCGCGTCGAGAACCGGATCTTCACCTACCAACGTGGAGACAAGGTAACCGTCGACTTCTGCCCAATCCGGTTCGCGTTCCATAGCCACGATTGTGGCAGAAAAGAAGGGCCGCCGCAGACACCTCGGAAGGTGGCTGCGGCGGCCCAGACGACTATTCGAATCAGCCGCGAACTGCGCTGATGATCTCCTCGATCGCCGAGTCGGCGTCGATCTCACGGCTCTCGCCAGTGAAGCGGTCGCGAATTTCGACCTTGCCGTCGGCCCAACCGCGTCCGACGACAACGATCAGCGGAACGCCGATCAGCTCGGAGTCCTTGAACTTCACGCCCGGCGATGCCTTGCGGTCGTCGAGGATTACTTCGAGTCCGGCACGGTCGAGTTGCGCGGCGAGGCCTTCGGCGCCTTCGCGCGCGGTCTCGTCCTTGTTCGCGATGACGAGGTAGACGTCGGCCGGTGAAACCTCGGCAGGCCAGCGCAGGCCCTTTTCGTCGTGATGCTGCTCGGCAATGACGGCCACCAGACGCGAGACGCCGACGCCGTACGACCCCATGGTCGGGCGGACGGGCTTGCCGTTCTCGGCGAGGACATCGACGGTGAAGACGTCGGTGTACTTACGGCCGAGCTGGAAGACGTGCCCGATCTCGATACCGCGAGCCGAGACCAGCGTGCCGGCTCCA
>NZ_LVCT01000258.1:0-5163 GCF_001647205.1 Rhodococcus sp. EPR-134 | reverse complement strand
GTCTTCGTCGGCGCCGGTGATCCAGCTGGTGCCGTCGACGACACGCGGGTCGACAAGGTAGCGAACGCCGTTGGCCTGCAGCGCCTTCGGGCCGATATAACCCTTGGCCAGGAACGGGTTGTTCTTGAAGTCGGTCTCGGTGATCATCACGAACTCGGCCGGCTCCAGCGAAGCCTCGAGGCGCTTTTCGTCGACCTCACGGTCGCCGGGGATGCCGATACCGAGCAGTTCCCACTCGCCGCCGGGCAGGCGGGTCTTGACCATGATGTTCTTGAGAGTGTCGGCGGCGGTGACGGTACGGCCGAGATCAGCGCGGTTCGCCCAGTCCACCAGGGTGTCGATGGTGGGTGTGTTCGCGGTGTCGTACACCTTGGCTTCGGGCAGCCCGTCGAACGGAATCGAATCGGGAACAACAGTCTTGACGGCCTCGACGTTGGCGGCGTAGCCGGATTCGAGGCAGCGGACGTAGGTGTCTTCGCCGATCTCGCTCTCGGCAAGGAACTCCTCGGACGCGCTGCCGCCCATCGCACCGGAGGTGGCCGAGACGATGACGTACTTGACGCCCAGACGCGTGAAGATCTTCTCGTAGGCGCCGCGATGCGCCTGGTACGACTCCGTCAGGCCTTCGTCGGTCAGGTCGAAGGAGTAGGAATCCTTCATGAGGAACTCGCGGCCACGCAGAATGCCGGCACGCGGACGCGCTTCGTCGCGGTACTTGGTCTGCACCTGGTACAGGGTGACCGGGAAGTCCTTGTAGGAGTTGTACTCACCCTTGACCGTCAGAGCAAAGAGCTCCTCGTGGGTCGGGCCGAGCATGTAGTCGTTGCCCTTGCGGTCCTTGAGGCGGAACAGGTTGGGGCCGTACTCGGTCCAGCGGTTCGACGCTTCGTAGGGATCGCGCGGGAGCAGCGCAGGCAGCAGGATTTCCTGTCCGCCAATTGCATTCATTTCTTCACGGACGACACGCTCTACCTCGCGCAGCACCCGCAATCCCAGCGGCAACCACGAGTAGACGCCTGGAGCGATACGACGCACGTAGCCGGCACGAACCAGCAGTTTGTGGCTGGCAACTTCGGCGTCCGAGGGATCGTCACGCAGGGTACGCAGGAACAGGTGGGACAGACGGGTAATCACGAGGTGTAAGGATAGTCGCCGCAGTCGGCCGAGCGGGCCTCGGTACGGTTACAGCGTGCTTGTACTGCTGCCTCCCTCAGAAACCAAGTCCGACGGCGGCAAGGATGCGCCCCTCGATCTGGCCGAACTGTCGATGCCCCAGTTGACCGAAACGCGCGAATTGCTGGTTCAGACGCTGGTCGATCTGGCCGCTGACGTCGAGGCGTCATGCGAAGCGCTCGGGCTCGGCCCGACGCAAGCAGACGAAGTGGAGCGCAATGCCAAGCTGTGGGTGTCCGCGACGCGGCCCGCACTGCAGCGCTACACCGGCGTGCTCTTCGACGCCCTCGACGCAAAGTCGTTCACCCGCGCCCAGAAGGCCAAGGCTCTCGATCGGATCGCGATCGGCTCCGCTCTGTTCGGTGCAGTCCGTGCGGGAGATCTGATCCCCGCCTACCGCCTTTCCGGCGGGTCCAAGCTGCCCGGGATGGGCACGCTCCGCTCACTGTGGAAGCCGGAGTTGCCGAAGGCCTTGGCGGCCGAAGCCGACGGCCTTGTCATCGATCTACGGTCCGGCACCTACCAAGACCTCGGACCTGTTCCAGACGCACTGATCGCAACGGTCCTCACCGAGAAGCCGGACGGCACCCGCACTGTCGTCAGTCACTTCAACAAGCACCACAAGGGTCTGCTCGCCCGTGCGCTGGTGGTCTCGCGTGCCGAACCGACCGACATCAAGGGTGTCGCGCGGGTGGCGTCGAAGGCCGGCCTGCGGGTGGAAATCGCGTCGGAGCGTGAACTGATCATCCTGACGGATTGATGGCTTCGTCTGTCAAGTGCCGCAGAAGGTTTGGAACGTCTCGCTGAAAGACCGCGGAGCCGCCTCGGTGTAGTCAGCCCACTCGTCGCGTCGGTCGAATGGATGCGTGACAACCTCCAGCAGCTTCTCGAATGGAGCGAGGTCGCCGTCGGTCGCGGCGCGCAGGGCAGCGTCGAGCCGATGATTACGCGGAATGTACAGCGGGTTGACGCGATCCATCGCGCTCGCGGTCTCCGCGGCCCCTTGTCCGTTTTCGGTCAGGGCTCCCTGCCACCGCTGCAACCAGGGCGCGATGTGCTCCCGTGGCACGAGTTGGTCGAGAGGCGCCGAATTTCCGCGCAATTCGTCTGCGAGTGCGCGGAAACTGCCTGTCCAATCAGCTCCGTGTTCCGCCAACAACGTCAGCAGATCGTCGACGAGCGCCCGATCGACAAACGGCTGGGCCAGACCGATCTTTGCCGCGAGACCGGCCGCATAGTGTCCCTCGTAGCGCTCGTCGAAGGTCTCGAGAACTGCCGACGCCGCGGAAATCGCATTGTCGGGTGCGGAATCGATCAGCGGCAACAGTGTTTCTGCCAAGCGCGCCAGATTCCACTTCAGTACAGCGGGCTGATTGCCGAACGCATAGCGGCCCCCGTGGTCGATCGAGCTGAACACTGCCGCCGGATCGAATGCGTCGAGGAAGGCGCACGGACCGTAATCGATGGTCTCTCCCGAAATTGTGGTGTTGTCGGTGTTCATGACCCCGTGCACGAAACCGATGAGCATCCACCTCGCCACCAGTGACGCCTGCGCCTCGACGACCGCCTCGAGGAACCTCAGATAGCGATTGTGTGTACCCGTTGACGGAAGTTCGGTCAGCTCCGGGTAGTGCCGGGCGATCGCGTAGTCGGTGAGCGGCTGCAAGACCTCGCCCTGCCGGGCCGCGAACTCGAAGGTCCCAACGCGTAGGTGACTCGACGCGATCCGTGCAAGCACGGCACCGGGTTCTGCGCCGTTGCGGCGAACGTCTCGGCCCGTCGCCACCACCGACAGCGCGCGCGTAGTGGGTACACCGAGGGCATTCATCGCCTCGCTGACGAGATATTCGCGCAGCATCGGCCCTATGACCGCATACCCGTCGCCGCCCCGAGAGAACGGTGTGCGCCCGGAGCCTTTCAGATGCAAGTCCACTCGCTGCCCGGCACTGCTGACGAGTTCGCCGAGTAACAACGCCCGACCGTCTCCGAGAATTGGTGCATACCCACCGAACTGATGACCCGCATACGCCATCGCCACCGGTGTGGCCCCGTCCGGCACCGTCGACCCGGACAGGACGCCGATCCCGTCCACACTTCGCAGCGCTGCTACGTCCAATCTCAACGACGCAGCCAGCTGCTCGTTCACCACGAGCAACTGCGGGTCAGGGGCGGCAGCACCTTGCCACGGCACCGTCAGAGCGCCGAGTTCGTCGGCGAACGTGCTCTCGAGGCCGGCCACGATGGTGACCGTGTCTGCTGTGGATTCCTGGAATGCGGCCATCACACGAGAGTAGTCACCGTGCGACAACCTATCGATCAGCCCTGATCGATGTACGACTCGAGCTGATCGCGTTCGCTCTTGAGCTCGTCGATGCGGCTCTTCACCACGTCACCGATACTGACGATGCCGAGGAGGTTGCCGTCCTCGATCACCGGCAGATGCCGGATTCGACGCTCGGTCATGATCGCGGCAATGCTGTCCACTGCGTCTGCCGGAACGCACGTGTACATCAGAGCGGTCATGACCTCGGAAACCTGGATCCCGAGAAGGTCCGGGCCACGCTCGTGCAGGCGTCGAACGACATCGCGTTCGGAAATGATGCCGACCACCGCATCGTCGTCGACCACCACCATGGCTCCGATGTTGTGGCGGGCAAGATCGCACAGCAGCCCGTTGACCGTCGTGTGGGCGTCGATCGTGACGATGCTGTTGCCCTTGTTTCGCAATATGTCCGCGATCCGCATCACGGCACCCCGATCCGTCGAGACTCTCGGCACGTCCTGCAACGATCGTATCGGCTAGCGAAGCGGAAAAACAGGACTGATCAGGCGATTCCCTGAGCTGCCTTCTCCGCAGCCTGAGCCTGGGCTACCTGAGAAGGTGTGAACCTGATGCACAGCGCCGCGATACCGGCGAACACGGCGCAGACCGCGCAGCCCACAAGTGCGAAGGTGTACCCCTCTCCGAGTGCGATCAATTGCGCCGGATTCATGTCCGCTGCCTTGCCCGAAGTGCCGCCGAGCGAGAGCGTCTTGGACGTCGCCATTGCACCGATCACCGACAGCGCCAATGGTCCACCGAGCGTCTGGGCAACTTGGGAGATTGCGGTCAGCGGGCCGATCTCGGTCTCCGGGACACCGGCGATCGCGCACAGTGGCAAGGGCACCATCGCGAGGCCGATACCGAATCCGATCCCGATCACGGGCACGAACAAGTTGGCCAGGTAGGTGGAGTCGGAATCGAGAGTAGAGCCGTAGAGGAGTCCGACGATCATGATCACGACGCCGGTGAGGACCAGCCAGCGGGGTTGAACCTTCACGGCGAGCTTGGAAGCAACCGACGCGGCGGCGCCCAATCCGAACGCGAACGGAATGAACGCGATACCGGCACGCAACGGCGAATACTGCATGATGTCCTGCACGAACAGTGCGACGAAGGCCGTCATGCTGAACATCGCGCCACCGACGAAGAAGATGGCGAGGAACGTCGCGACACGGTTGCGATCGGCGAACAACGAGAAGGGCAAGAGCGGGTTGTCTGCAGTTCGCTCGACAAAGAGGAAGGCGGCGAGGGCGACCAATCCGGCCGCCAATGCACCGATGACGGCGATGCTCCCCCATCCCATTTCCGGGCCTTCGGTGAGAGCAAAAACAACACCGGTACAACCGAGGGTCGCGAGGATCGCGCCGGGGACATCCAAAGCCAGACGCGTCTGATTCGTCTCGCGAAGGGCGCGGAACGCCATGCCGACGAGCGCGATGCCGATCGGGACGTTGATGAGGAAGATCAGACGCCACGACACCTCGGTCAATGCGCCGCCGATGATCAGACCGGCGATCGATCCGACGCCCGTCATGGCGGCAAAAATTGCGATGGCCTGATTACGAGCCGGACCCGCGGCGAAAGTCGTGGCAACAAGGGCGAAGGCAGTGGGCGACGCCACGGCTGCGCCGACACCTTGAAGCGCCCGCGCTGCGATCAACATGCCC
>NZ_LVCT01000257.1:0-2211 GCF_001647205.1 Rhodococcus sp. EPR-134 | reverse complement strand
GAGGAGCATGAGCCCACCAAACGCAAGCGCGTAGGAGGTCAACACCCAGTTGCGGCCGCTGTCGCTCAGCCCGAGGTCGGCCTGCAATGGCGCCAGAGCGAGGTTCGCGACAGTACCGTCGAGCACCACCATCATCTGCAAACCACTCAGGACGATGATGGCAAGCCCGATGACTCGAGTCGCTACCGGGGCATTCGCCGAAGCGGTTTCAGATGTTGGGGAGTCAGACACAAGACTTCACGTTACCCAGCGTCGACGGAAAAGCCCGCGACCGGCCCGATCACGATGATCGCCGGAGGCTTGATCTCCTCGTCCTTGACGCGCTGAGCAACGGTCGCCAGATCGGCCCGAAGTTCACGCTGAGTGCGCAGCGTGCCCTCTTGGATGACGGTGACCGGCGTGGTTGCCGGGCGTCCACCGTCGACGAGTGCCTTCGCGAACTGATCGATGCGCTCGACCGCCATGAGCAGCACGATCGTGCCGCGCAACTTGGCCAGCGCCGACCAGTCGACCAGCGAATCCGGATGATCCGGAGCCACGTGCCCACTGACGACGACGAACTCGTGGGTGACGCCGCGGTGGGTGACCGGGATGCCTGCGGCCGACGGGACCGAGATCGCGCTCGTGATTCCGGGCACTACGGTCACCGGAACGCCGGCAGCGGCACACGCTTCGAGTTCTTCGTATCCCCGTCCGAAGACGTACGGGTCCCCGCCCTTGAGGCGGACCACGAACTTGCCTGCCTTCGCGTTGTCGATCAGCGCGGCGTTGATGGCCTCCTGAGCCATGGCACGGCCGTACGGGATCTTCGCGGCGTCGATCACCTCTACGTCCGGACCCAGTTCGGCGAGCAACTCCGGCGGAGCCAATCGGTCGGCCACGACGACGTCGGCGCGGGCGAGCAAACGGCGTCCGCGCACGGTGATCAGATCGGGATCACCGGGGCCACCACCGACGAGAGCAACACCCGCAGCGGCAGGCTCGGCCGTATCGGCGAGCACGCCCGACTGAAGACCTTCGACGACGGCGGTGCGGACCGCTGCCGAACGACGGTGATCGCCGCCCGCCAGAATTCCGATGCTCATACCGTCGTACTCGGCGCTCGCGGGAGTGACGGCGGTGCCGTGCTTCGCGTTGTCGGCGCGCACGCAGAAGATGTGGCGACGCTCCGCTTCGGCGACGATCGCCGCATTGGTTTCCGGCTCGTCGGTCGAGGCGATGGCGTACCACGCACCTTCGAGGTCGCCGTCGGCGTACGGGCGCTCTTCGACCGTGATCTGACCGGCAGTGGCCATACCTTCGACGGCTGGAGTGAACGCGCGACTGATGACGTGAACGCGGGCACCAGAGGCGACCAGCAGTCCGAGTCGGCGCTGAGCCACAGTGCCGCCACCGAACACGACCACGCGTCGATCGGTCAGGTTGAGGCCGACCAGGTAGTTGGTCTCGTCTGCGGTGGACTCGCTCACTCGCACTCCGTTTCGTTGTCAGAATTGGTCAAGCTGGAGGGAACTTTACGGGCCGCGGCCACGGTCACTCCATCCCTGGCAGTCTTGGCCAGCACAAGTCGGCCGCCCCCGGACGCGAGGATCGCAGCCGCTTCCGCGACGCTTGCCGTTCCGACGGCGTTCTCGACGCGAGGCGATGGTGACGGAACTTGAACTCGCGCAAGTACGTCCGGGGCGAAACTCACAATCGGGACGTTCAGTTCATGGGCCGCTGTCAGAAGAGCCGAAGACTCAGCTTTTGCCGCCACAGTGGCGAGTACCACGATCTTCCCTTGCGCCGCGGGCACAGCCTTCACCGCAGCGACGATGTTCTTCGCGGTGACACTCGTCGTGAATCCCACGCCTATACAGAGGTCATCCCCGTGCGGCATCGACGAACTTCGCGATCGATTCGGGCTGCCCCACCGGATGAGTGTGGAGATACGACGCGTGGACGCCGCCGCGAACAAATCCTTCGCGGACACTGCCGCCGTCCCAGGGCCGCCACCCCCACGCACTTCCGCAACCGTCCGCGTCTGCCGAGACGAGAGACGTTCGGTGGAACTCGTGACCGGTGACGCGGGAGCCTGCTTCGAAGAGGCTGGAGTCGCTGATCGCCACTGCTTCGCGGTACCCGAGGGTCAGGCGTTTCCCGAACGTCGCATCCACTCCGACCACACCGGCCATGCTGTGACCGTCCAAGCTGCGAGCGAGGTAGAGCAGA
>NZ_LVCT01000256.1:0-27682 GCF_001647205.1 Rhodococcus sp. EPR-134 | reverse complement strand
TGGTCGCGTATTCGCGGCGAGCCAACTCCGGGTTGGCATGGATGTGTCGACGCCACGCGACGAGGTCGTCGGTGTGCGCGTGAATCCACGTGTCGATTGCCGCGTTCACCGGCGATCTACCCCTTCCAACAGACGGGCGCGTTGTTCTGGATCGGACGCTACCCGGACAGCAGTGCGGGCCAACGCAATTGCACCGTCGACTACCGCTCGATCTGCGGAGGTGGTGATACACGCAGCCGCGAACTCCGGCTGATGTGTCACTGCCCCCGATGAATCCAAGCCTATGACCGGGTGAATTCCCGGAATCACATTGGTCACATTACCCATATCCGTACTACCCAGTGGACGGGAGCGCTCCCATTCCGCTGCCAGTGGCACCCGCCCGAGATCGACGATCTGTTCACGGTACGCCGCCGCCAGCCACGGATCGGGGGTCAGCTCGGTGTAAGTAGGCGATACCGTGCGGATTTCGTGGGTGCACCCAGTGCCGAGTGCACCCGAGGCGAAGCACGCGTCGGCACGCTCGGACAGATTGGCCAACGACGCGGCCGTTTCGGCACGCAGGTAGTAGAGCAATTCGGACCGAGCCGGAACGATGTTGGGAGCCGTGCCGCCGTCACTGACGATTCCGTGAATCTGCTGACCTGGCTGCAGGTGCTGACGCAACAGTCCGACCGCCACCTGAGCGAGCGTCGCTGCGTCGGCGGCGTTACGACCGAACTCCGGCGCAGCAGACGCATGCGCCTCGCGACCGTGATAACTCACGGCGATGTCCGCCAAGGCCAGCGAGGTCGCACCGATGATGTCGATCGGCCCTGGATGAACCATCATGGCCGCGCCGACGCCGTCGAATGCACCACGCTCGAGCATCAGAACTTTGCCGCCACCGGTTTCCTCCGCGGGAGTACCGATCACTCGGACGGTGATCCCCAGTTCGTCGGCCACGGTAGCCAACGCGATGCCGGCCCCGACCGCGGCGGCGGCAATGATGTTGTGCCCACAGGCATGACCGATCTCGGGCAGCGCGTCGTACTCGGCGCAGATCGCGATGACCAACTCTCCGCTGCCGTAGGTGGCATCGAAAGCTGTCGGCAGATCGACGATCCCGCGAGTGACCGCGAAACCGTGCTGCGCCAGCAGGTCCGACACTTTGGCAGCGCTGCGGAACTCCTCGAAGGCGAGTTCCGGGTCGCTGTGAATCGAATGCGACAGCGCGATCAGATCGGCCTCTACGGACCTGACTGCGCTGTCGACATTCTGGTTCACGCGATCATTGTCTCACCCGAAGGAGAAGTTGCTCTTGTCAGTCACCTGAGCGAGGTCTGCAAGAGCATCGCGGTGGATGCCTGCCTTGATTCCCGCCAAGTTCTTGCCGTGAGTCGACGTCAGTGCCGACGCCTTGGCCACAGCAGCGGCGAGTACTCCGTCGCCGTCGACCGTTTCCTGCACGATGCCCGCAGCGAGTGCGTCGGCGCCGCCGAAGCGACGCCCCGTCGTCATGGCATCGACTGCCGTCTGCTTGGGCAGACGACTGTTCAGCAGTGCAGACATCCCGACAGTGAACGGCATGTTCAGTCCCACCTCGGGCAGGCAGTAGAAGCCGCGGTCCGCGCGCATGATCTGGAAATCGTGCGAGGACGCGAGCATGGCGCCGGCGCCGAACGCGTGCCCCTGCACGGCCGCGACCGTGGCCATCGGGAAGGTCAGCAAACGGCTGTAGATGGTGTGGACCTTGTCCAGGTAGCCGGGGAGACCGTCGAGATTGCCGAAGATCCACGTCGTGTCCAGGCCGTTCGTGTAGAACTTGCCCGTCGCCGTCGTCACCAGGGCTGCGGGCCCCTCGTGCGCTTCGACCTCGTCCAACTTGCTGTGAACAGCGTCGATCCACTCAGGGCCGAAGCGGTTCTCGTTGTCCGTTTCGCCCTCGTTGCCGAGGTACAGGATGAATACGTCGCCGTCGCGTTCGAGATAAGGCATGGATGGGAGAGTAACGCCCGCCAACTCACCCGGCGAACCGACCCGACTCCTCAGTAGGGTTGCTCACATGGGAACGATCGCCGAGGCCGCCGCCGCTGCTCTGTCCGCCATGACTGGCTCTTCGTCACCGTCAGTCGCCATCGTGCTCGGGTCGGGGTGGACCGATGCCGCAGACGTGTTCGGCGACGCCGGTGCGGACGTGACAGCCGAAGTCTCGATGGCGGATCTTCCTGGCTTCGCCCCACCGTCCGCTCTCGGCCATGCGGGCACCATTCGTTCGGTGCGCGTCGGAAACACCGAAGTCCTGCTGCTGCTCGGGCGCGCGCACGCATACGAGGGCCACGATCTCGGTACCGTCGTCCACCCGGTCCGGACAGCCATTGCTGCCGGTGCCCAAACGGTCATCCTCACCAATGCGGCCGGCGGTATTGCTGAAAACTACACAGTCGGTCAACCGGTGCTGATCAGTGACCACCTGAACCTGACGGCCCGCTCTCCCCTCGTCGGCGCAGAGTTCGTCGACCTGGTCGACGCCTACTCGCCGGAACTGCGTGCGCTGGCTCGCTCGATCGACCCGGACCTTGCCGAGGGTGTTTACGCCGGGCTTCCCGGTCCGCATTACGAGACTCCGGCCGAGATTCGAATGCTTCGTACACTCGGCGCCGATCTGGTCGGCATGTCGACGGTTCACGAGACCATCGCGGCCCGCGCGCTCGGCGCCCGCGTTCTCGGCATCTCCATGGTCACCAATCTGGCCGCCGGAATCACGGGCTCCCCACTGGACCATCAGGAGGTGCTGGCGGCAGGCAAAGCTTCGGCGGCCCGGATGGGAGTGCTGCTGCGTCAACTGGTCGAGCAGCTGTGACACCACTGAACGTCACCGAGTGGATCGACGCCGATCCGGACCCGGTTACCCGCGCAGAATTAGCAGCCCTTTCGGAACATGAACTGACCGAACGCTTTTCCGCACCACTGACGTTCGGCACTGCTGGGCTTCGCGGGCCGGTGCGCGGCGGACCCAACGGAATGAACCTCGCGGTCGTCATCCGGACCACGGCCGGTCTGGCGGCCTGGCTGACAGCTCGCTGCCAGGGCGGGTCCCGCGTTGTGGTCGGCCGCGACGCCCGGCTCGGTTCAGAGGCATTTGCTCTCGCCGCCGCCGAGGTCATGGCAGCGGCCGGGTTCGAGGTGACCCTGCTCCCCCGCCCACTTCCGACACCGCTGGTGGCGTTCGCGGTGCGCAGGCTCGGGGCAGCGGCAGGTATCCAGATCACCGCCTCCCACAATCCTGCCGCCGACAACGGTTACAAGGTGTATCTCTCGGGCGGAGCGCAACTCGTCTCCCCCGCCGATCGTGAAATCGAGAGCGAGATCGCTCGCATCGGTAGTGCCGCCGACGTCGCGCGAGCATCGGTGATTCGGGCCGACGATTCTCTGGTCGAGGAGTACATCGCCCGCATCGCGACCCTCCCGCACGGCGACGCCCGCTCGATCCGGATTGCGCTCACGGCAATGCACGGCGTCGGGGGTGAGACTGCGACCGCGGCTCTGCGAGCAGCAGGATTCGAGGACCTGCACGTCGTGGCGGAGCAGTTCGATCCCGACCCCACGTTTCCGACCGTCGAGTTCCCCAATCCCGAAGAGCCCGGCGCCGCAGACCGCCTGCTCGCCCTTGCCCGAAGTGTCGACGCGGATCTGGCGATCGCACTCGACCCGGATGCCGACCGCTGCGCCGTCGGAGTTCGCGACGGTGATCAGTGGCGCATGTTGCGCGGCGACGAAACCGGGGTGCTCCTGGCCGACCACGTACTGAGCACGGCGCCCGAAGATTCGTTGGTGGCGACGACGATCGTCTCCTCGACCCTGCTCTCGAAGTTGGCGAGAGCCCGCGGAGCCAGGTTTGCGCAGACACTCACCGGTTTCAAGTGGCTCACGCGTGCCGGCGACGGACTCGTCTACGCCTACGAGGAAGCGATCGGGCACTGCGTCGATCCGGATGTGGTGCGGGACAAGGACGGAATTTCAGCTGCCGTTCTGGTGGCCGACTTGGCTGCCACCCTCGCGGTCAGCAACAGAACCCTGCTGGACGTTCTGGGCGACTATGCCGTCGAATTCGGACTGCATCGTGGGGACCAAGTATCCCGCCGCGTCGAGGACTCGAGTGACATCGCGGAAATGATGAAACGGCTACGCGCCGATCCGCCTGGCCAACTCGCGGGTGAGCCGGTCACGACCGAGGACTTGTCCCTGGTTCGCGGTGGTATGCGCACCGACGCAGTGATATTCGACGGGCCGTCGATCCGCGTGGTTGTTCGACCGTCCGGAACCGAGCCCAAGCTCAAGTGCTATCTCGAAGTTGTCGTCCCGGTGGCGAACCGCGCCGACCTCGCGAACGCAGTAGAGCAGGCGAAGGCCCGGCTGGCCGAACTCCGAACCTTCGCCTTTTCGCTCTAGCGGGGTCCGAACTGCCGATCGCCGGCGTCACCGAGACCGGGGACGATGAAAGCGTTCTCGTCGAGTCCGTCGTCGATGCTCGCGATGACCAGACGAACCGGGTGGCCGGACGCTGCCAGCGCGTCGACGCCGGCCGGAGCGGCTACGACGCACACTGCCGTGACATCCGTCGCGCCACGCGCAACCAGCAAGTCGATGGTGTGCACCATCGAACCACCGGTGGCGAGCATCGGATCGAGCACGAACACCGGGATCCCGGACAGATCCGCCGGCAGGGATTCGAGGTACGGAACCGGCTGATGAGTCTCTTCGTCACGTGCCATTCCGACAAAGCCGACGCCGGCCGACGGAATCAGCGCACTCGCCTGTTCGACCATGCCCAGACCGGCCCGCAGCACGGGTACCAACAACGGCGGCTTCGCGAGCCGGATGCCCGTCGTCGCTGCCACCGGGGTGTCGACCGGGAACTCCTCGACCTCCGCGTCACGCATGGCCTCGTAGACCAGCATGTGCGTGAGCCTGCGAAGTGCGGAACGAAAAGTCGCGTTCTCACTGCGTGCGTCACGCATTGTCGTCAAGAGGGCCGCCGCGAGCGGATGGTCGACTACGTGCGTTTGCATGACCATCAGAATAGTTCCTCGGGAACCGGAGCACCCCGCGCGGCGTCCAAGAAGGAGTAAGCGCAACGGGGGGAAGACAAGTTGACAAATCTGGATCTGGACACTGAAAGCATCGCGGAGTTCGCCACGCGGTTGGGCACTGTTGCCGACAACGTCGCGCAAGCTCGACAGGACGCGGCGGGTGGCGATCACTTGGCTCTGTCCACTGTGCTGGGGCTGATCGGCGGCGACTTCGTCGATGTCGCGAGCCGAGCACAGCAAGCGCACATCGACGACATCGATCGACTGTCCGCTGTGATCTCCAGCGTCCAGTCAGCCACCCGCGACGCTCACGCCGTCTATCTCGACTCCGAGGAATCGGTACGAAGGACTCTCGCCGAAGCCGCACGCTCATGATCGACGTCGACGCACTCGCACGACCGATCATCGACCTGGTCGACACTGTCGGGACTGGTGTCCCCAGCACAAATGGACCTGACGTCGGCATCCGAATCGCCACGGACGCCCTCGAGATCGCCTACCAACTGGGAAGCGCTGCTCTGAGCGAACTGGCGTCCTCTCAGAGCTCGTCCACGGCACTCACCGCTGCGGTGACCAAAACCGAGCAGACGCAGACGTCGACGCGAAACCTCGCCGATCGTGGAAACGACATCGCCGGCGTCGTGGACGAAGCGACAACGTCCGTGTACGCGGGAATGACCGAACTCGGTGAGATTCTCCAGTCCTTTCTGACACTCGCGATCAAGGCCGGGCCGACGCTGATGACACCGACGGGCCAATTGATGTTGTTGTCGGCCGCGTTGGAGCACCTCGGGCGCGCGGTATCGGTTATCGAGCGGGTACGCGGTGAGTTGGCCGGGTCGACCGACAAGATGTCCGCACTCGTCCCGTCCGTCCCGATACCCGATCCCGCACCTGGGGTCTCCGAGTCGGCGGGTGGTTCCGGTTCCGCAAGTGGTTCCGGTTCCGCAAGTGGTTCCGGTTCCGTCGGTGGCGTTGAGGTCGAACTTCCCGACGGCTCGATTGCCACCGCACCGAACGCCGAGGCCGCTGCTGCCGTACGCAACGCGCTCACTCAACAGGGTGTCCCGTACGCCTGGGGAGGCACGACACCCGGAGTCGGTCTGGACTGCAGTGGTCTGACTCAATGGGCGTACGGCCAGGCCGGAGTCGATATTCCGAGGTTGGCTCAGGAACAGGGAATCGGGAACCAGGTCGATCAGAACAATCTGATGCCGGGCGACCTCGCGGTCTGGGACGGACACGTCGCCATGGTGATCGGCAACGGTCAGATGGTCGAAGCCGGCGATCCTGTCGAGATCAGCGCCATCCGAACCACGAACAGCGGCATGGGCTTTCACGGCTTCTACCGTCCGACGGAATGACAGGGAATCATGCCCGAGAACAAGCGCGAATCACCGCCGATCATCACAGCCGTAGCCGTCAACCGCGCCGGAACCATCGCGGTCCGCGCCACGGAGCACGCCGTGCCCGTGGACCTGCGGATCAGCCAGGACGAACTGCGGTACGGCGGGCAGCGGTTGGCGCAGCAGATACTCACGCTGTGCTCACATGCAGCAATCGAAGCCGGCGCCCGCCGTCGTGTGGAGCTCGAGGAGACCGGAGTCCCGGCAGCGATCCTCGATCGGCTCGGTCTACCGACCCGAGACGAACTGGCCGATGTCGACGCCGCCGAGGGCCAGAACCTTCCGTCGAGCTGGATGCGTTCGATATGAGCGAGATTGATCGAATCATGGAGCTGGCGAAACACCGGACGGGACTCTTGCAGGACGCCGTCGACGGGGTCGGCGCTCTGCGGGTAGTCGTCTCGAGCGAGGGTGGGATAGTCACGGCGACTGTCGACGGGCTGGGCGCTCTGGTCGACCTACGGATCACCGACGCAATCACCGCGATGAATTCTCAGACGGTGGCCGCATTGACGGTGGCCACGATTCACCAGGCAGTTCAACAGTCCAACGACGAACGCGAGCGACTGGTCAGTGAGCTCCGAGTAGCCCTGAAACAAACGTGACGAACCCCCGCTATGCCTTTCGCGCTGCGGTGGATAGGCTTCCGCCCATGGCTGGAGACATCGTCCCTATCGAAATCGGACTCACCGACGGAGACCTCGTCACTTTGTGGGCACCTCGCTGGCGCGAGGGCGACGACGAGTGGGAAGCGTTTCTCGGCCATGAGGAAGACCTCTACGGGTTCTCCTCCGTCGCGGAACTCGCGGCCTTCATCCGAACGGACTCCGACAACGACCTGGTCGAGCATCCGGCGTGGGCCGTCGTCTCCGGACTGTCGGCAGCCGAGTTGGAACCGGAAGAGAACTTCACGTTCGACTTCGTCGGCGTGCCGGAACTGGCCGCAGGTGACCCTGAGGCACTGGTGGTCTCGGAACTCGAAGACACCCTGAACATGGCTCGCAACATCGGTGAGGTGTGCGAACTCGACGCGGTCATCCGCTTCTTCAGCGGCCATCCGGTACTCGGCGCGCTTGCCACCGGCGCCGGCACCTTCGAAGGCCGCGAAGGCCTGGAGCTGTGGGACCAGGTCGGCGCTGCGATCGTCAAGGACTGGGACGCCGTTCTCGACGCCATCGACAAGGTGGTCACCTCCCCGAAGGTCGATGCAGCCGCCGTCGCGGTCGCCGAAGCTGAACTGCTCGCTGCCGCCGAGAACACCGTCGACGCCGACGATGTCGCCGAGGAGGGCGAGGACGAGGAATTCGACGAAGACGACCTCGAAGAGGACGAAGACGAAGTCGAGACCTTCTGGGGCGAGGTCGGTGTCGACCCGATCCGCATCATCACCTCGGCCGAGACGTTCTACCCTCTGCGCTGCTACATGGGAGATCAGGCGATCTTCCTCGGCAAGGACGGACTGATCACCGTCTTCCGTAGCGAGCGCGCACTCGCTCGCTACCTCGCCGACAACCACGAACACGATCTCTCGCAGGTCAGTACGTACGGCGAAATTCAGAATGCGGCCGTCGACGGTTCACTCGAAATCGAGGTCACGGACGAGAACGTCTACGTTCTGCCCGGTATCGCCGACGACCTCGCCCAGGGCCCGGACGTCGTAGATGCCGAGCAGCTGGAACTCGCCGTCGAATTGTTCACCGATGCAGCAGATTTCGCCGACGACGACTCCACCGAGGAGGCTCTGTCCGCGTCGAACGAGCTGGGTTGGTACGTCTCGTACCTCCTCAACCCCGATCCGTCGCGGATGGCTCCGAGTGCGCCGTTCACCAAGGAATCCGAGGCCTGGCGCGAACTCGAGCGCGAGTTCGAGGCCCGGCTTCGATCTGAGTAGTCGGGCGCACGTCATCTAGCCGATGAGCACGGCGTAGCCCGGCTTGATGACGTCGTCGATCAACGCGAGGCGCTCGTCGAACGGGATGAAGGCCGACTTCATCGCGTTGATGGTGAAGCGTTCGAGATCGGTCCATCCGTAACCGAAGGTCTCGACCAACGCGGCCATTTCCCGGCTCATGGTGGTGTCGCTCATCAGCCTGTTGTCGGTGTTGACGGTCACTCGGAAGCGCAAGTCCGCCAAGAGTCCGAACGGATGGTCCGCCAGGGCGGCTACGGCTCCGGTCTGCACGTTCGAACTCGGGCACAGTTCCAGGGGAATGCGCATGTCACGGACGTAGTTCGCGAGCCGACCCAACTCTGCCCCACCTGGCACGCCTACGTCGATGTCGTCAACGATCCGCACGCCGTGGCCCAACCGATCCGCTCCGCAGAAGGCGATGGCTTCGTGGATCGACGGCAACCCGAAAGCCTCACCCGCGTGAATCGTGAAGTGGGCGTTCGCGTCACGCATGTACTCGAACGCGTCGAGGTGCCGGCTCGGTGGGTTTCCGGCCTCGGCGCCGGCGATGTCGAAACCGACAACCCCGCGGTCCCGGAATCGCACAGCGAGTTCGGCGATCTCCCGCGACCGCGCGGCATGCCTCATCGCCGTGAGAAGACAGCCGATGCGGATCTCCCGTCCCGCGACCCTGGCAGCGGATTCGCCGGCCCGGAAACCTTCGAGAACGTGCTCGACGACCTCGTCCAAACTCAGGCCTTGTTCCAGGTGCTGCTCGGGCGCAAAACGGATCTCGGCATAGACGACGTTGTCGTCGGCCAGATCCTCGGCACACTCACGTGCCACCCGTGCGAGCCCTTCGGGGGTCTGCATCACGGCGACTGTGTGCGCGAACGTTTCGAGGTAGAGCTCGAGCGATCCACTGTCAGCGGCAGTTCGGAACCATTGCGCCAGTTCGGATGCCGTATTCGCCGGCAGCTCGTCGTAGCCACATTGCTCGGCCAGTTCGAGAACGGTCTCGGGTCGGAGTCCTCCGTCGAGATGATCGTGGAGAAGAACTTTGGGTGCGCTGCGGATCGTGGTCAACTCCGGTGCGTTCATTCGCCAACGCTAACGCGAATCACCCACAATTCGCTCGATGAGCAACGGTCGCGAAACGGTGTCGGAATCGGTCCCGATCGACCATCCACCGCCGAGGCTTCGTCGCGCTGCATCAAATCTCTCGGGAGTGTCGGTGTGCAATGTCATCAGCTTCTGCCCGGCACGGACCACGTCGCCCGGCTTTGCATGCATCTCGATGCCGGCACCGGCCTGAACGGCTTCGCCCTGCCGTTCGCGTCCGGCTCCCAGTTTCCAGGCCGCGATGCCCACCGCCATGGCGTCGAGTCGGGTCAGTACGCCGTCTCGGTCCGCGGTGACGACGTCGCTGTGCCGAGCTGTCGGCAGCGTCGCGTGTGGGTCCCCACCTTGGGCGGCGATCATCGCGCGCCACCGGTCCATGGCTGTGCCGTCGGACAGTTTGTCTGCGGGGTCGATACCGTCGATCCCAGCCGCGGACAGCATCTCCCGAGCCAGGACCAGGGTCAGCTCGACGACGTCCGACGGCCCGCCGCCTGCCAGCACCTCGACGGATTCACGTACCTCGAGGGCGTTGCCCGCCGTCAATCCGAGCGGGGTGTCCATCCCGGTGATGAGAGCGCTTGTACGCACGCCGGCGTCGTTGCCAAGCTCGACCATCGTGCGTGCCAACTCTCGCGCGTCGCCGAGGTCCTTCATGAACGCTCCGGAACCGACCTTGACGTCGAGCACCAGGGCGCCGGTTCCCTCGGCAATCTTCTTGCTCATGATCGAACTTGCGATCAGCGGAATGGATTCCACCGTTCCGGTCACGTCGCGCAGCGCGTAGAGCTTCTTGTCCGCGGGGGCCAGATTCGCTCCGGCAGCGCAGATCACCGCGCCGATTTTCGGATCCGAGAGAATGTCGACCATCTCCGTCGCCGTGAGCTCGGCTCGCCAACCTGGAATGGCCTCGAGCTTGTCGAGAGTTCCACCGGTGTGGCCGAGTCCGCGGCCCGACAACTGCGGGACTGCAAGACCACAGGCAGCGACGAGGGGTGCAAGCGGAAGGGTGATCTTGTCCCCCACTCCACCGGTCGAATGCTTGTCGACGGTGGGCAGCGGCAAGTCCGAAAAGTCCATCCTCCCGCCGGATTCGATCATCGCCTCGGTCCATCGGCCGGTCTCTGCTCGTGACATTCCGCGGAAGTAGATCGCCATCGCGAGCGCCGACATCTGCTCGTCACCGACGATCCCCTGTGTGAACGCCTGAACTATCCAGTCGATCTCGGTTCCCGACAGCTCGCGGCCGTCACGCTTGGCGCCGATGATGGAAACTGCGTCAAACATGGCGGAGCCCCTCTGCTTGTTCCGGCCCGAAAGCATCAGGCAACAGCTCGCTCAGCGGCTTGAACCCACTGCTCGTGTCGACAAGCATCTCACCCCCGCCGTGCTCGAGAAGAAGCTGTCTGCACCTGCCGCATGGCATCAGAATCGAGCCCTTCGCGTCGCAGCACGTGAAGGCAATCAGCCGCCCGCCCCCGGTGGCGGCCAAGTTACCGACGAGTCCACATTCGGCACACAGGCTCAAACCGTATGAGACATTTTCCACATTGCATCCTGAGACGATCCGACCATCGTCTACCAGGGCAGCTGCACCCACTGCATAGCCCGAGTACGGTGCATAAGCCTGCCGCATGACCACTTGCGCGTTGTGCCGCAACAACTTCCAGTCGATGTCACCCATGGTTCGTTATCCAATCACGCCGACTGAATGGATGCAGAAACCACGCCGAAACCGTCTCGGCGAGATTGGAAAGGCAAACCTTACAAAGAGTTTGGTACGCGTACGAATCCCGCATCTGATTAGTTCCCGGTTTCACATAGGTTTAGAGTCTGAGTCAAGTCGGTTCAGGATCCCGTCGAGCCCGGGCTGAGGTACATCGAAGCTCTCTGCAGGCTCGACGCGTCCACCAATGACGTTGGAGGCACAGCACTCGATGAGTACTACGACTGAAGCCGCTCCTCAGAAGGAGCGCACGAGGTCGCTTTACCGGGGCGACCCCGGAATGTGGTCCTGGGTTCTACACCGGATCACAGGCGTCGCTACTTTCTTCTTCCTATTCGTACACGTTCTCGATACGGCACTCGTTCGGGTCAATCCCGATACGTACGACGCCGTCATCGACACGTACAAGAACCCCCTCGTCGGCCTCATGGAGATCGGCCTCGTCGGCGTAGTCCTCTACCACGCCCTCAACGGCGTGCGCGTGATGTTGGTGGACTTCTGGTCGAAGGGCCCGAAGTACCAGCGCGTCATGCTCTGGACCATTCTGACGATCTGGTTCCTGGTGATGATCCCAGGCGCCGGACGCATCCTCATCAACATGTTTGCGGAGCACTGACATGGCGACTACTCACGGACCCGAAGCCAAGAGCCTGGGCACCTCATACGACCGTCCCGCAAGCCTGGACAACCCGCGGTCCCCGCGCGCGAAGGCTCGGAACAACTTCGAGTTGTACGCATGGCTCTTCATGCGCTTCTCCGGCGTCGCCCTGATCGTTCTGGTCCTGGGCCACATGTTCATCATGCTGATGCTCGACGGTGGCGTTCACCGTTTGAACTTCGCGTTCGTCGCAGGTCGCTGGTCCAGCCCGTTCTGGCAGTTCTGGGATCTGACGATGTTGTGGCTGGCACAGCTGCACGGCGGTAACGGTCTGCGCACGGTCATCGCGGACTACTCCCGCAAGGACTCCACGCGCTTCTGGCTGACCACGATCCTCGTTCTCTCGATGATCCTGATCATGGGCCTGGGCACGTACGTCATCTTCACCTTCGACCCCAATATCTCGGCGAGCTAGGGGAGCACAGACTTCATGCAGGAACATCGTTATGACGTGGTCATCGTCGGCGCCGGTGGCGCAGGCATGCGTGCGGCAATCGAAGCTGGCCCCCGTGCCCGCACGGCCGTACTGACCAAGCTCTACCCCACCCGCAGCCACACCGGCGCGGCCCAGGGCGGCATGTGTGCCGCACTGGCGAACGTGGAGGAAGACAACTGGGAGTGGCACACCTTCGACACCGTCAAGGGCGGCGACTACCTCGCCGACCAGGACGCCGTCGAGATCATGGCCAAGGAGGCCATCGATGCGGTGCTCGACCTCGAGAAGATGGGTCTGCCGTTCAACCGCACGCCCGAAGGCAAGATCGACCAGCGTCGATTCGGTGGCCACACACGCGACCACGGCAAGGCACCCGTCCGCCGTGCGTGTTACGCCGCCGACCGCACCGGTCACATGATCCTGCAGACGCTCTACCAGAACTGCGTCAAGCACGACGTCGAGTTCTTCAACGAGTTCTACGCGCTCGACATCGCCATCACCGAGACCGAGGACGGCCCGGTTGCCACCGGTGTCATCTGCTACGAGCTCTCGACCGGCGAGCTGCACATCTTCCACGCCAAGTCGATCGTCTTCGCGACCGGCGGCTCGGGACGCATGTACAAGACGACGTCCAACGCGCACACCCTCACCGGCGACGGCATGGGCATCATCTTCCGCAAGGGCCTGCCCCTCGAGGACATGGAGTTCCACCAGTTCCACCCGACAGGACTCGCCGGTCTCGGCATCCTGATCTCGGAAGCCGTCCGCGGTGAAGGTGGCATTCTCCGTAATGCCGACGGTGAACGCTTCATGGAGCGTTACGCACCCACCATCAAGGACCTCGCTCCGCGTGACATCGTGGCTCGTTCGATGGTCCTCGAGGTTCTCGAAGGCCGCGGCGCCGGCCCGAACAAGGACTACGTCTACATCGACGTGACGCACATCCCCGAGGAAGTTCTCGACGAGAAGCTCCCCGACATCATGGAGTTCTCGCGCACCTACCTCGGCGTGGACCCCGTCAAGGAGCCCGTGCCCGTCTACCCGACGTGCCACTACGTCATGGGCGGTATCCCCACCAAGATCAACGGTGAGGTGCTGCGCAACAACGACGAGATCGTCAAGGGTCTGTACGCGGCCGGCGAATGCGCCTGTGTCTCCGTACACGGTGCAAACCGTCTCGGTACCAACTCGCTCCTCGACATCAACGTGTTCGGCCGTCGCGCCGGCATCGCTGCCGCCGAGTACGCGAACTCCACCGAGTTCGTCGACATGCCGGAAACCCCGGCCGCGATGGTCGAAGACTGGGTCGGCGTCATCCTGTCCGATCACGGCCACGAGCGCGTTGCGGACATCCGCACCGAGCTGCAGCAGTCGATGGACAACAACGCCTCCGTCTTCCGCACCGAAGAGCGCCTCACCCAGGCTCTCAAGGATGTGCGTGCTCTCAAGGAGCGCTACAACCACATCACGGTCCAGGACAAGGGCAAGCGCTACAACAGCGACCTGCTCGAGGCCATCGAGCTGGGCTTCCTCCTCGAAATGGCAGAGGTCACCGTCGTCGGCGCCCTCAACCGCAAGGAATCGCGCGGCGGCCACGCTCGCGAGGACTTCCCGGATCGCAACGACGCCGAGTACATGAAGCACACGATGGCGTACAAGGAGGGTGACGGCCTGCTCTCCGACATCCGTCTGGACTACAAGCCGGTGATCCAGACCCGCTACGAGCCGATGGAGCGTAAGTACTGATGTCTGCGCCTGCTGTAGATGCACCCAAACTCCCCGCTGTTCCCGAGGGGGCCGTCATGGTCACTCTCAAGATCGCGCGGATGAATCCCGAATCGGGCGAGGGCCAGCACTGGGACAGTTTCCAGGTCCCGGCACTGCCCACCGACCGTCTGCTCAACCTGCTGCTGTACGTAAAGGGTTACCTCGACGGCACCCTCACGTTCCGTCGCAGCTGCGCACACGGAGTCTGTGGATCGGACGCGATGCGGATCAACGGTGTGAACCGTCTGGCCTGCAAGCTGCTGATGAAGGACATGCTGCCCAAGGACGGCAAGCCGGTCACCATCACGGTCGAGCCCATCAAGGGCCTGCCCGTCGAGAAGGACCTGGTTGTCGACATGGAGCCCTTCTTCGACGCATTCCGCGCCGTGAAGCCGTTCCTCATCACCAGTGGCAACGAGCCCACTCGTGAGCGCATCCAGAGCCAGCACGACCGTGCTCGTTTCGACGACACCACCAAGTGCATCCTCTGCGCATGCTGCACCACGTCGTGCCCCGTGTACTGGAGCGACGGCAGCTACTTCGGTCCCGCTGCCATCGTGAACGCACACCGGTTCATCTTCGACAGCCGTGACGAGGCCGCTTCCGAGCGTCTCGACATCCTGAACGACAAGGACGGCGTGTGGCGTTGCCGCACCACGTTCAACTGCACCGACGCGTGCCCCCGCGGCATCCAGGTGACAAAGGCTATTCAGGAAGTCAAGCGAGCACTGCTCTTCGCTCGATAGTCAGGCCTTCGGCCCTGTGCGCGGTTAGGGAGTCTCCGGACTCCTTGACCGCGCACAGCTATGTCGGGGGCATGTTGAGCGGTGTCACGACTTGGACCGGTGACGTCGTAAAGCCGAAGTGAGCGCCCATGGCGCCGTGTTCCTTCATGACCACCTGACAGGCAGTGCGAACATCCGCACGCAGATCGTGGTGGAGCACCGCCGATATTCGCTTCTCCCCCAGCAACTTTCGATTGTCACCGTCGAGATCGTGGGCGATGAAGACACTGCACTCCCGGTTCAATTCTTCGAACGCGTCGACCGTGGCCAGGTTGCCACCACCGATCGAATACACGGCACGGATCTGCGGATCGGATTCGAGTGCCGCTCGCACCAATTTCCTACTCGTCTGATCCAGACCGTCACTGTTCGGAATGTCGATCAAACGGCGATGCGGAGCCGAGACGCGCATAGCGGAGCGAAATCCCATCTCCCGTTCTTCCTCCCCACGGAAGAAGCCGCTACTCATGCTGACCAGCACGTTGCCGTCCCGATCCCCCAGCCACTGATCTATCAAGTACGCGGCGGTGGCTCCGGCGGCTCGGTTGTCGATGCCGATGTAGGCGGCTCGCCTGCTACCGGGAACATCGGTCACCAACGTGACGACCGGAATCTTGGCCGCCACCAACCGGTCGATCGCCGCCACGACTTCCGGAGTGTCGGGAGCCTTGACGATGACTCCGTGGGATCCGCGTCGGCGAATCTTGTCGAGCGTCGACGTCATCGCTTCGACCGAACCGGTTTCACGAAAGTGGAACCGAGAACGAACAACAGCAGGCGCAAGGGTCGGCAGTTCGGCCTCGAGCGCGTCACGGACTGCGTCGGAAAACCTTGCGGGAGTTTGCAACACGACGTCGACGATGAACGTGCGCCCGACCAGTTTCAGTTGCGAGCGTTGACGTTCCAGGTCCGTGATCGCCTGGCGAACCTCCGATCGTGTGCCCTCCCGAACTCCAGGACGGTCGTTGAGCACCCGGTCGACGGTGGCCTCACTCAGGCCCGACTGCTGAGCGATCTCCCGTACTTTGAATCGATGCGCCACAACTACCTCACGATGATGGATATTTGATGGTTTTTCGCTGTTGCTCGAGGTCTTCGTCACAGCCAGACTAAACCCATGACTTCTCCGCCGGGCGTAACCAGGCCCGCACTCCTAGCCGACACCGTCGTACTGGTCAGTGGCGGCTCGCAAGGCGTCGGCGCCGGCGTCGTTCGCGCCGCAGTCCGTGAGGGCGCTCAGGTGGCTTTCACCGGCCGACGCCCGGACGTCGGAAAGGCTCTCGAGGCAGAACTTCCGGGAACCCACTTCATCGAAGCCGATGTGGCGCAGACCGATTCCGCGCTCGCCAGCGTGGCCGAGACGATCTCTCACTTCGGCCGCGTGGATGCCCTCGTCAATTCTGCCGGACTCACCTCGCGCGGCACGCTGCTCGACACCACCGAGGAACTCTTCGACCAGCACATCGCGGTGAACCTCCGCGGTCCGTTCTTCACGATGCAGGCAGCCGTCAAGGACATGCGCGAGCGTGCGGTCCCCGGGTCCATCGTCAACATCATCTCCACGTCCGAACTCGGCGGGCAACCGTATCTCGCGCCGTACGTGGCAGCGAAGGCCGGGCTGGCGGGGCTGACCCGCAACGCCGCCCATGCGCATCGCTGGGATCGCATCCGGATCAACGGTCTCGACATCGGGTGGACACAGACCGAGGGAGAAGACCTCACGCAGAGAGCTTTTCACGACGCCGGTGACGACTGGCAGGAACGCGCGGGCAGCACCCTCCCCATGGGCAAGCTCGGACAGGTCGACGAAATCGCCGACTTCGTCGTCTTCCTGCTCTCCGATCGCAGCGGAGTCGTGACGGGTTCGATCATCGACTGGGACCAGAACGTCTTCGGAGGGCTGGACTGATGGGCGCTCGCATCGGAGTCGTCGGCCTCGGACGAATCGGCAGCTACCACGCCCGAAATCTACTGACGCTAAACGGCGTCGACGCACTGGTTGTCACCGATGTCGACGCACGTCGAACCTCGGACGTGGCAAGCGAACTCGACGTGGAGTCCGCTGCCGATCCCGACGCGCTTCTCGCGTCGGGCATCGACGGCGTTCTGATCGCCGCGTCGTCGAGTTCACATGCCGATTTGATCGAAGCCGCTGTCCGCCGAGACATCCCGACGTTCTGCGAAAAGCCGGTAGCAGACTCCATCGAATCCTCCGTTCGTGTACTCGCGACTGCCGAGCAGACGTCGGTGCCAGTCCAGATCGGATTTCAGCGCCGATTCGACCCGTCATTTGTGGCGGCGTACGACGCGGTTCGATCTGGAGAACTCGGTTGGATCCACACTCTCCGATCGACCACCCTCGACCCCGCTCCCCCGCCGATCTCGTACATCGAACACTCCGGCGGCATCTTCCGCGACTGCTCGATCCACGACTTCGACATCGTCCGGTGGATCAGCGGCCGCGAAGTCACCACTGTTTTTGCCACCGGCTCGAATCAGGGTGATCGCGGGATCGCCGATGCCGGTGACGTCGACACCGCCGCAACGGTTCTCACTTTCGAAGGCGGAACCATCGCAGTCGTGTCGAATACCCGCTACAACGGCCGCGGCTACGACTGCCGACTCGAGGTACTCGGCTCGGCGGACTCCGTCGTTGCCGGGCTGGACGACCGCTTGCCACTCCGCTCTCTCGACCCCGAAACATCGTTCCCCTCGAAGGAGCCGTACACGTTCTTCATGGACCGCTTCACGTCCGCCTACCGTGCGGAACTCGAAGCATTCCTCGGCGTTGTCGCCGGGCGTCGGGAATCACCGTGCACGCCCGCAGATGCGGTCGAGTCGGCCTGGATCTCCGAAGCTGCAACGCACTCTCTGCGCGAGGGTCGGCCCGTCACGATCACCGAAGTCAAAGATCTGTTCCTTCACGACAAGAATGAGGCACACACATGAGCACTCCTCGCATCGCCGGCGCACCGATCTCCTGGGGCGTGTGCGAAGTCCCGGGCTGGGGCTACCAGCTCGACCCTGCGCAAGTCCTCCGGGAAATGCGCGAAGTCGGTCTGGCGGCAACGGAAATCGGACCGGAGGGCTTTCTGCCGACTGCACCCGCCGAAATGGCCAAGGTGCTCGCGGATCACGATCTGAGCGCAGTCGGCGGGTTCGCACCGGTACTGCTGCATGATCGCGATCATGATCCGGTTCCCGGCATCTCCCCCATCCTCGATGGTTTCGTCGCCTCGGGTGCCGAAGTTTTGGTCCTGGCCGCCGCGACGGGTTCCGACGGCTACGATTCACGCCCGGAACTGGACGAGCAGAGTTGGAAAACCCTGCTGCACAATCTCGATCGCCTCACCGACGCCGCGGCCGAGCGCGGAATCAGGGCAGTTGTCCACCCTCACGTCGGAACGATGATCGAGCAGCGCGACGAGGTCCTGCGAGTGCTCGACGGCTCGGCCATCCCCCTGTGCCTGGACACCGGCCACCTGTTGATCGGCGGCACCGATCCGGTCGACCTGGCGCGTCAAGCTCCCGAGCGCATCACCCACGTGCATCTCAAGGACGTCGACGATGCCCTCGCATCACGCGTTCGCAGAGGTGAGCTCACCTACACCGACGGCGTGAAGGCTGGAATGTACCGTCCACTCGGTGGCGGCGACGTCGACATCGCCGGTGTCACAGCCATATTGCAGCGCCACGGTTTCGACGGGTGGTACGTGCTCGAGCAGGACACCATTCTGGCCGAAGCGCCGTCGGACGAGGGACCGGTGCGCGATGTGCGAGCGAGCGTCGAGTATCTGCGGTCGGTTCTGTGACACCTCCTACCCCGCTGCGGATAGGCATTCTGGGAGCCTCACGCATCGCCGAGAACGCGATGATCAAACCTGCAACGGCCACCGGGCACCGCCTGGTGGCCGTTGCCGCACGCGACCCCGAGCGGGCCAGAGCCTATGCGGCCCAGCATGGGATCGAACGGGTGGTCGGTTCGTACGCCGAGCTGATCTCGGATCCGGAGGTGGATGTCGTCTACAACGCGCTGCCCAACAGCCTGCACGGACCGTGGAATCTCGCCGCCGTTCAGGCCGGCAAGCACGTGCTGACGGAGAAACCGTTTTCGAGCAACGCGGTGGAAGCGCGTGCTGTAGCCGAGGCAGCACGCGTGAGCGGCGTGACGCTGCTCGAGGGGTTCCACTACCTCTTTCATCCGGTGAACCGGCGCCTGCTGGATCTGGTTCGAAGCGGCGCCGTCGGCGCGGTCACTCGGGTGGAAACCGTACTGCGGATGCCCACACCATCCGAGAACGACCCGCGGTGGGAGCTCGCCTTGGCAGGCGGGTCACTGATGGACCTGGGCTGCTACGGGTTACATGCTTCCCGGACGCTGAGTGACGTCTGTGGTGGTGCGCCAGTGGTGACCGAGACCCGCCACGAGGAATATGCTCCGAGGGTTGATTCGTGGTTCGACATCGAACTCGAATACCCCAGCGGCGCCACGGCATCCGTGGTGACCACGATGTTGGACGAGCGGTATCACTTCACCTTCCGAGTATTCGGCACTGAAGGAGACGTCCTGGTACACAACTTCCTGCAGCCGGACATCGACGACCGTGTCTCCGTCACGGCCGGTGGGCGCACGAGCGTCGAGCATCTGGGCACGAAGTCGTCGTACACCTATCAACTCGAAGCGTTCGCCGATCATCTGTCCGGGGTCTCGGCGCTGCCGATCGGGCCGGGCGACGCGGTAGCCAACATGACGATGATCGACGAGGCGTACATGCATTCCGGCCTCGGGGTTCGGCCGACGACCATCCTGTGACGAAACGACTACAGCCTCGGTTCGATTCGAACCGAGGCTGTAGTCGCGAGGTTTTGATCTAGCGGCGAAGCTCGTGGGTCAGCGTCTCGAGCTCGTCACCGCCCGCCATCTCCTTGGTCAGTTCTTCGAGTGAGATGTCGTCGTACTTGGCGTCGAGCTTCTGCCTGCCTCGGTTGAGGAGCACGAAGTGATCGCCGACCATGTACGCGTGGTGCGGATTGTGCGTGATGAAGATGACGCCGAATCCCTGTTCCTTGGCAGCGGTGATGTAGCGCAACACCATTCCCGACTGTTTGACGCCGAGCGCTGCTGTCGGCTCGTCGAGAATCAGCACGCGCGCGCCGAAGAAGATGGCGCGGGCGATGGCAACACACTGACGCTGACCGCCCGAGAGACTACCGATCGGTGCGTCGACGTCAGGTAGTTCGATGCCCATCTTCGAGAGTTCCGAAAGAGTCGTCGCGCGCATGGCGTTGGCGTCGAGCGACTTGATCAGACCGCCCTTGCGCAGTTCCTGCCCGAGGAAGAAGTTGCGCCACACCGGCATCAACGCAACGACGGCGAGGTCCTGATAGACCGTCGCGATGCCTTTGCCGAGAGCTTCTTTCGGCGAGTGGAACGTTGTCGGTTCACCGTCGACGAGTAGTTCACCTTCGCTCTGTTGGTGCAGACCGGCGATGATCTTGATCAGCGTGGACTTGCCTGCGCCGTTGTCACCGAGCACGCCTGTTACTTCACCCGCACCGACGCGCAGGTTGATTCCCTTGAGCGCGATGATGTTTCCGTATTGCTTACCGACGTCCTTGAGCTCGATCAGTGGCACGTTGCCGCCCGAGTTCGAGAGAGCGGGAACTTCAGCTGTGGTACTCATGTGTCACCTTTTCGCAGCGTAGTTGCGGAATGCGTTGTTGGCGATGACCGCGAAGAGCAGCATGGCGCCGAGGAAGAACTTGAACCAGTCCGGGTTCCAGCCTGCGTAGACGATGCCCTGGTTGGTCATACCGAAGATGAATGCGCCGATCGCAGCGCCGATCGCGGTTCCGTAACCACCGGTGAGCAGGCAACCGCCGATGACTGCGGCGATGATGTACAGGAACTCGTTACCGACACCCTGACCGGACTGAACGGTGTTGAACGAGAACAGCAGATGCATGCCCACGAACCAGGCAGCAAAGCCGACGGTCATGAACAAACCGATCTTGACTGCGGTCACCGGGACACCGATCGCGCGGGCACTGTCCTGATTGCCGCCGACCGCGAAGATCCAGTTGCCGATCTTGGTCTTGAACAAAACAAATGTTGCAATCGCGGTGAACAGCAGCCACCACACGACCGTGATCTTGACGGACACCCCGAAGACCGAGAACGACGACGCGAATACCTTTTTCGCGGAATCGAATCCGGCCATGTCGGAGACGCTGGGTGTGGCCACCTGACCACTCACGAGCTTGGTGACGGCCAGGTTGATGCCGGTCAACATCAGGAACGAACTCAAGGTGATGAGGAAGCTGGGAATCTTCGTCTTCATGACGAGGTAGCCGTTGAAGAATCCGACGGCGAGCGAGACGACCAGCGCCAGAATCGCGCCCACCCACAGGTTGAGGTGCAGGTTGTAGGCGATCATCGACGCGGCGAGCGAGGACGTGGTGACTGCGACGCCGGCGGAGAGGTCGAACTCGCCGCCGATCATGAGCAGGGCGACCGCGCAAGCCATGATGCCGATCGTGGAGCTGGAGTAGAGCACTGTCGCAAGCGCTTCCGGCGTACGGAACGGTGCCGCGACGATACAGAAGAAGATGAAGATGGCGATGGCGCCGACAAGTGAACCCATCTCCGGGCGGAGCAGCAGACGCTGAATGCGCTTTTGCTCCTTCACCCGTTCATCGGTCACGACTTTATGGGCGGCAAGGTCGAGATCTGCCTGAGTGGACATGATTTCCCTTCCGTGCTGGACAGGCGCACGGAGGGCGGACTCTCAGCCCTCCGTGCGCCCGGATCAGCGAGTTCCGTTCTTGGCGTACTCGGCGACCGAGTCGATGTTGGTGTTGTCGATGAACGCGGGTCCGGTCAGGGTGGGCAAGCCACCACCGATCACGTTGCCGTTATTGAGGTAAAGCCACAGCGAATCGATGGCGAGGTAGCCCTGCAGGAAGGGTTGCTGGTCCACTGCCCACTGCACGTCACCGGATTTGATGGCGTCGACGAGCGCCGCGTTGGTGTCGAAGGTGACGACCTTAGCCTTGCTGCCCGCATTGCCGACCGACGTCACGGACGTCAATGCGAACGGCGCACCGAGCGCGAGAACTCGATCGATTGCCGGGTCCTGTTGAAGTTTCGCGGTGATGGTCGACTCCACCGACGGCATGTCCTTGCCGTTGACGTTGAGAATCTCCGTCGTTCCCTTGAACGACTTCTTCACACCGGCGCACCGTGATTCGAGGCTCACGTTGCCCTGCTCCTGAATCACGCACAGCACCTTGGTGGCTCCTTCGGTGTTGAGTCGCTCGCCGGCAGCTTCACCGGCAATCGACTCGTCCTGACCGAAGTACTCCTTGACGCCCATGTCCTTCCAGGTTTCGAGGCCCGAGTTGAGGGCGCCCACCGGAATGCCCGCGGCGGTGGCACTTTGGACCGCGGCAACCATGGCGTCGGGCTTCGCGAGGGTGACGGCGATCCCGTCGACCTTGCTGTCGATCGCGCTCTGAACCAAGTTGGCCTGATTCGGTGCCTCGGGATCGGCGGAGTACCGAAGTTCGATGTTGTCCTTGGCCGCTGCGGTTTCGGCTCCCTTGCGCACCAGATCCCAGAACGTGTCACCGGGCACTTCGTGGGTGATCATCGCAATGGTGGCGCGGGGCGTGTCCGCCGTACCCGCGCCCATTCCGGATCCGGATGAATCCGGCTTACCGCCGGTGCTGGAACAGGCGGCCAGACCCAAGACCACGACTGAGGCTCCGGCCAGTACGGCAACGCTCTTGCGTCCCGTGAGAAACGACATGTGAACTCCCTCTCGACATCAACCAACGGCCCGCGAACGGATGGTGCTCGGTTGTATGTGAAAGATGTAATACCCGTCACAGTCGAATGTCAATAGTTTGTTCTGACATTAGGACTGCTTATCAAAGACCAGACAAACTGAAGGGAGCGGAAAGGCCAGGTCAACGCGCTGCAGGTCCAGTTGAACCTCGAACTACAAGTTGTGGTTGCGCGACTATGTCCTTGCCCAAGAGTCCACTTCCGGCGTCGAGACGTTCGGAGATTCGCTCCACCGCGGCGCCACCCAGAAACGCCGTGTCCTGCCCGACGCTGGTCAGATCGATGTGCGCCAAACCTGCCAATGCACTGTTGTCGAATCCGATCACGGAGACGTCGCCGGGCACCGAGACTCCCGCACGCAAGAAGACGTCCAGGACTCCTAGCGCGCAACGATCATTGAAAGCGAAGACCGCACCGGGAATCCCTTGTTCGACCATCGACCGCGCGGCGTCCGCGCCGAACTCCTCCGTGAGGCCGCCGGGAAGTATCCGCGATTCCAGTCCGGCCGCCCGCATGGCCTTCCGGTAGCCCTGACGCCTCTCCTGGGCGCCCGGACCGCGTCCGCCGTCGACATGGACAATCGAGCGGTGCCCGAGTCCGACGAGATGATTCACGGCCATCACGGCGCCCGCCTCGTCGTCCGTGCGGACAACGTCCACATGTGCTGAGGGCATCTTCCGGGCGAGCACGACGACGGGAACCTTGGCCGCCAGGTCGACGATCTCCGATTCCGGCGCCTGCGAACCCAACAGCAAGATCGCCTCGCATCGGTCGTCGAGCAGGGTGCGCACGGCGCGCGAGCCAGGCCTGCGGTCCGAGACGGCGCTGAGAACGACGTCGTAGCGCAAGCGTTCGGCTGCGTCGTAGCTCTCGTCGAGCAGCTCCGCGTGAAAGGTTTGCGCGGCAACATAACTGACACCGATCAGGCGGCTGCGATGCTGGCGCAGCAGTCGCGCCGCGTTGTCGGGTCGATAGCCGAGTTCGTCCGCGGCCGCCTTGACCCGTACCCGCGTCGCATCGCTGGCACCCGGGACATCGCGAATGACGATGGACACCAGTGCGCGTGACACACCGGCCAGGTCTGCTACGTCTTGCAAGGTGGGGCGTCGACTGTTCACCTCCACAGACTAGATCGTTCCAGCGAATACACGCCGAAACGTTGACGCACGAGGCAACCAGCGCTTTACTGACACGACTAGAACGATCTAGTTCCTCATCCTCACTCCGAACGGAGCCCCCATGTCTGCCTCTGTTGCAGTCGGTCTGATCGGCGCTGGATGGATCGGCCGTTTCCACGGCGAGTCCGTCGCGCTGCGTATCCCCGGCACCCGTCTCGTCGCCGTCGCCGATCCTGCGCCCGGCGCTGCGGCGTCGTTGATCGAACGTGTCAGTCCCGACGCCCGCGCGTACACCGACGCCCTTGAGCTGATTACCGATCCGACCGTCGAAGCGGTGCTCATCAGTACGCCCGCATCAACTCACACCGATCTCGTGGTAGCAGCAGCGGAGGCCGGCAAGCATGTCTTCTGCGAAAAGCCGATGGCTTTGACACTCGAGGACGCCGATCGCGCAATCGGCGCATGCGCCGCGAACAATGTTGCGCTGCAGGTCGGTTTCAACCGGCGCTTCGCCGCCGACTTCGCCGCGGCACACGACGTGATCACCTCCGGTGGGATCGGGACACCGCAGCTACTTCGCTCTCTGACTCGCGATCCGGGAATCACCGCCGACGTCGCCTCTCGAGTCAAGCCGTGGACGATCTTCAACGAGACACTGATTCACGACTTCGACGCCCTGCTCTGGCTCAACCCGGGGGCACGCGTCGTCGAGGTGTTCGCGCAGGCCGATGCTCTCGTCCATCCGCAGTACAAGGAGCAGGGGTACCTCGATACGTCGATGGTTCAGTTGCGGTTCGACAACGGCGCCTTCGCGTCGGCCGAGGCCAACTTCCAGGCCACCTACGGTTACGACGTTCGCGGCGAGGTTTTCGGTTCCGGTGGAATGGTGAGTGCAGGCGAGGTCACGCGGACCGCGATGCGTCATTACAGCTCACCGGGCGTTCGGGCCGACACACCTCGGGTGAACATCGAACTGTTTCACGACGCCTATGTTGCCCAGCTAGCGCACTTCGCAGACTGCATCCGCTCCGGCAGCGCGCCGTCGGTCGACGGTCTCGATGCTCGCAACGCCCTGGAAATCGCACTGGCTGCAAAAGAATCCGTGGAAACCGGACTGCCCGTATCGCTGCTGTCGGTGCCGCAGTGAGCCCCTTCGATTTGGCAGTCTCTGCCGAGATGACGTTCACCGAACTCCCTGTCGTCGAACGCATTCGGCGGATCTCGGAGGCGGGGTTCGCAGCCGAGATCTGGAGTTGGCAAGACAAGGACCTCGATGCTCTGGTCGCCACCGGGGCTCGGTTCTCCTCGATGACCGGCTATCTTCACGGCGATTTGTTCGACGAAGCGGGCAGCGCCGAACTCGTACGTACAGCGGCGCTATGCCTCACGCCGGCAGCGAAACTCGGCGTTCCTCGGCTGAACTTCCATACCGGCGAGCTGATCGACGGACAGGCCGCGCGCCCGCAGTATCGAACTACGGGAGCGATGTGGCTGACGGCCCAACGCGCTCTCGAGAAGATCGCGCGACTGGGTGAAGACGCCGGAGTCGTCTCCTGCCTCGAGAATCTCAATACGATCGTCGATCACCCTGGCGTACCGATGGCCAGAGCCAAAGACACTCTGGCACTGGTGGAATCCGTCTCACACCCCAACCTCAAGATGATGCTCGACCTCTACCACGCACAGATCGGCGAAGGAAACCTCATCGAACTCGTGCGGCGTTGTGGTGACAACATCGGCGAGATTCAGGTGGCCGACGTACCCGGCCGATGCGAACCCGGAACCGGCGAGATCAACTACCCAGCCATCGCACGCGTTCTCGCCGAGCAGGGTTACACCGGCACGATCGGATTGGAGGGCTGGGCATCCGGAGACAGTGACACCGCACTCACTGCTTTCCGGAACGCCTTCACACTCTAGGCCTCCCCCGGGAACGTGATCCCTACCTGACGGCGGATCTCGTCGAGGATGTCGAGCGTCGCAATGGCCGCGTCGAGCGGATGGACCGGCGACTCGATATCCCCGGCGGTGATCCGCCGCGCCGCCTCGGCCGCCTCGAACGCGAGACCTCCGACGTATCCGTCGACCGGGTCGTCGTAGCGCGCAGATCTTCCGTCTCCGAGCCGGACCGTAAAGGACCCGGGGCGGTAGAACGTCGAGTCCAGAATGATCATCCCCTTGTCACCGCAGATCGACGCGGTGTTGGGCGTGTCAGCGAGGATGGTGGTGCTCAGACTGGCCTGAGCTACACCGGACCACGAGAGCACCGCGGAAATCTGGCCGTTCACTTGGTGGTTGGCCGGTTGGCCGAGAGCGAGAACCGAACTCGGAACACCTAGTACGCGATGCGCAAGACTGACCGGATAGGTCCCGAGGTCGAGAAGCGGCCCGCCCGCGAGCGCCGGATCGTAAATACGGTGATCGGTCTCGAACCGTTCACCGTGATCTGCCAGAACCGTACGTATGGTTCCCAGAAATCCAGCCTCGATGATCTGGTCGATCACGTCGAACTTGGGCAAGAACGACGTCCACATCGCTTCCATACAGAACAGTCCGAGCGCCGTTGCCCTCTCTCGAATGGCACGCCCCTGTGCACCGTTCAAGGCAAGCGGTTTTTCGATCACGACATGCTTGCCGTGATCCAATGCAGCCATCGCACAATCGAAATGGGCTGTGTGCGGCGTTGCAACATAGACGACGTCCACCTCCTCGGACGCAAGCAAAGCGCCGTAGCTACCGTGAGCGCATCGGATCCCCCATTGGTCCGCGAAGGCCTGAGCTCGGGCCAGTCCGCGCGAAGCAACTGCCGCCACCTCTTGAGCTGTATCGGTCTGCAGGGATTCCACGAAGCGCTGTGCAATCCAGCCGGGACCGAGGATCCCCCAGCACAAAGTCGGGGCGTCGATCGGATCGGCAACCCGGGTGCGAGGAAGTTCCAGAACAGTAGAAGTTGTCATGCCTCGAACTGTAGAGTCGAATCTCGAAATATGTAAGGACATTATGTTGTCCAGCTAAATTGGAACTGGATCAAGCTATTGAGCGAAGAATTCTGAGGTCTTTTTGATGGATTTCGGGGGTAGTTTCGATGGCTTCTCCTTGGCAGTCTTTGAGGTACAGCGCATCTTGAACACTGCAGGAAAGGTCCCCGAATGACTCGAGCACTGACCGACAACACCGTGCCGTCCGCGGGTAGGTTGCACCGAGAAGATTGCAACATCGAAGACTTCGCCGCTCTGGTCGCACACGAGACAGACCCCGCCGATTACCCGTACGCCCATTCGGTGGCCGACGGCGTTCTTCTCTACCGCTCGGATGCTCTGGTCGACAAATTGTCGAATCCTGAAATCCGGGCGGAGATTCAGGACGAGATCGCCCGCGCGTTACTCACCGGTCCAGGCATCACGGTCTTCCAAGGCGCGTTCGACGCGGAGGTATTGGATCGCGCCAGTGCGGTCTTCCGTGAACTCATTGCGCGCCAACACGAATCCGGCGCGACGTCCGGGGATCACTTCGCCAAACCCGGAGCCAATGACCGGATCTGGGGAGCACAACTGAAGTTGGCGCTCGAAGATCCCAAGGCTTACGTCGACTACTACGCAAACAGCATTGTCGCTTTAGCTTCGGAAGCCTGGCTCGGCCCCATGTATCAGGTGACGTCAGACGTCAACGTCGTCAATCCCGGTGGCGCCGCACAGAATCCACATCGCGACTACCACCTCGGCTTCATGTCGAGCGACGTAGCCGCAAAGTTTCGGGCGCATGTTCACCGATTGACCCCGGCCCTCACCCTGCAAGGTGCCGTCGCCCACGTGGATATGCCTGCCGAAACGGGCCCGACGAAGTATCTGCCGTACT
>NZ_LVCT01000255.1:0-4420 GCF_001647205.1 Rhodococcus sp. EPR-134 | reverse complement strand
TCTTCCGGGAACCCGCCAGGAAGGACAAGAGCAGCAGTTCCCGCGGGAAGCTCGTCCCGCAACGGGTCGAACACCTGCACGTCCGCGCCGGCAGCAGTCAACAGCTCCCGGTGCTCGGCGTAGCCGAAGGTGAAGGCCGGGCCACCCGCCATGGCAACCACAGGCCGAGACTCTGCGTGTGCGCCGACCTCGGCAACCGGATCCCATGCAGCTGCACTCACGTTCGAGGCGGCCAATGCGCGAACAGCACCCAGATCGACGTGCGAGGCAATCAAATCGGACATCGCGTCCACTGCGGCCACAGCGGCGGCGCCGTGCTCGGCCGCCGGAATCAGGCCGAGGTGCCGGGAGGGAACTTCGAGTTCCGTCAACCGTGGCACAACTCCGAGCACTGCGACGCCGACCTTGTCGCACGCATGACGCAACACCTGCTCGTGACGAGCGCTCCCGACGCGATTGAGAATGACGCCGCCGATGCGCACACCTGCGTCGTAGGTCGCGAAGCCGTGGAGTACGGCGGCCAGACTCTGACTGTGCCCACGGGCGTCGATCACGAGCACTACCGGCGAACCGAGGATCGACGCGACCTGCGCCGTCGATCCCTCCGCCGACGGCTGCGAGTTTGCCTCGTCGATCTTCCCGTCGAACAGACCCATGACGCCTTCGACCACGGCGATGTCGCAACCAGCGGTTCCATGCCGGTAGAGCGGTCCGATGCGATCCGGGCCCACCAGAACAGTGTCGAGGTTGCGTCCGGGCCGCCCTGCCGCGAGTCCGTGATAACCCGGGTCGATGTAGTCCGGCCCCACCTTGAAGGGTGCAACGCTGCTACCGGACCGTCGCAGCGCGCCGATCAATCCCGTTGCCACCGTGGTCTTTCCGCTACCCGAGGCAGGAGCGGCGATCACCACGGCCGGAGTGGAAGGACTTACCATTCGATGCCCCGTTGGCCCTTTCGGCCGGCATCCATCGGGTGCTTGATCTTGGTCATCTCGGTCACGAGGTCGGCGGCGTCGATCAACGCCTGCGGGGCGTCGCGTCCCGTGATGACAACGTGCTGGTTGCCCGGACGATCGCGCAGTGTCTGCACGACCTCGTCGACGTCGACCCAGCCCCACTTGAGCGGATAGGTGAACTCGTCGAGGACATAGAATCGATGTTCCTCGCTCGCAAGCCTTCTCGCGATCTCCTGCCAACCCTCCGCAGCGGCAGCAGCATGATCTTCCTCGCTACCGGCCTTGCGTGTCCATGACCAACCTTCGCCCATCTTGTGCCACTGCACCGGCCCACCGACGCCGGTTTCGTCGTGCAGGTTTCCGAGCGCGCGGAACGCGGCTTCCTCTCCGACCTTCCACTTGGCACTCTTCACGAACTGGAACACGCCGATGTCGAACCCCTGATTCCAGGCACGCAGCGCCATGCCGAAAGCGGCGGTGGACTTACCCTTTCCCGGGCCGGTGTGCACGGCAAGTACCGGCGCGTTACGACGCTGACGCGTGGTCAGACCGTCGTCGGGAACTGTCTCGGGAACACCCTTGGGCATCGTGAACTCCTGAGCTGGGATCTAGGCTGCGGCGCGGACGACACCCGCGACCTGCTGCGCTGACAATTCGGCGAGGCGGACGTATCCGCCACGTAGTTCTCGCGCCAACTCGGCCGCCAGCCCCAGACGCACGAGGCCGGTCTCGCAGTCGACGACGATGGACGCGACGGACGCGTCGGCGAGAAGATGCGCGGCGACGCGGGCGCGGTGCAGCGCGTCCTTGCCGCCGGTTGCCCGGCCGTCGGTGAGTGTGACGACGAGGGCGCGACGCTGCGGGTCACGAAGTCGTTCACGCAGAACCACTTCGCGAGCACGCAGGAATCCCTCTGCGAGTGGGGATTTGCCGCCGGTACGCATCGACTGCAAGCGACGGACAGCGATGTCCACCGAAGATGTCGGCGGCAGTACGAGCTCCGCTTCACGACCACGGACGGTGATGACGGCGACCTTGTCGCGGCGCTGATAGGCGTCGCGAAGCAACGAGACAACCGCACCGGTGACCGCGGAGAGGCGGTCGCGTGCTGCCATCGACCCCGACGCGTCGACAACGAAGACGATCAGATTGCCTTCTCGCCCTTCACGTATCGCGCCGCGGAGATCAGCGGGTGCCAGCCGCAACCGTCCAGCAGTGCGACCACGGGCAACTTGAGACTCGGCTGCGGCAAACACCGTGCTCGTCAGATGCAATCCGTGCCCACGCTCCCGCGTGGACCGCACAACTCGTCCACGGGACGACATGGACCGCGAGCGTCGTCCCGGTGCACCTTCACCGACTCCCGGAACTTCGAGGAGCTTGGCCTTGAATTCGCCGGCCGGTGGAGCCGAGGGGCGATCGGTGGCGCGTACTCCCCCACCAGGTCCGTCAGGGTCGTCCGGGCCGTCGTCGTCAGGCCCGTCGTCGTCCGGCCCTTCGTGTCCGGGACCGCCGTCATCGGAGCCGCCATCTTCCGGGCCACGGTCTTCGTGATTCTCGGGAGGTTCGGGCTCTCCGTCGCGCGCGTCGTCCTCTACCTGCGACTGAGCATCCTGGTCGGCCTGCTCGAGCGCATCGTCCAACTGCTGCTGATCCAAGCCGGGCTCGTCGAACGGATCGCGGCGGCGGCGATGCGGCAGCGTCAGTTCCGCCGCTACTCGTACGTCCTCCGCAGTGACTTCACTGTCGCCGCGCCAGGCAGCGTGGGCCGTCGCGGTGCGCGCCAGCACCAAGTCCGCGCGCATACCGTCGACGTCGAACGACGCACACAGCGAGGCGATACGACGCAGTTCGCGGTTGCTCAGCTCGACCGAGTCCAATTTCTCACGCGCCGTGAGGATTTCGGACGCCAACTCCTCATCGGCGGATACGTACCGAGCGACAAATGCATCGGGGTCACGCTCGTAGTCGAGTCGGCGACGCACCACTTCCATGCGAATGTCGACGTCGCGGGACGCGGCGACGTCGACAGCCAGACCGAAACGGTCCAGAAGTTGCGGACGCAGTTCTCCCTCTTCGGGATTCATCGTGCCGACGAGTACGAACTTGGCCGGATGCGAATGGGAGATGCCGTCACGCTCGATGTGAACCCGGCCCATCGCCGCGGCGTCGAGAAGCACGTCGACCAGGTGGTCGTGAAGCAGATTCACCTCGTCGACGTACAGAACACCCTGGTGAGCGGCGGCGAGCAGTCCAGGTTGGAATGCGCGCTCACCGTCACGCAGAACCTTCTCCAGGTCGATCGAACCGATCACCCGGTCTTCGGTGGCGCCTACGGGCAGTTCGACCAAGCGGGCCGGTCGTGTCGTTCCGGCGTCGTCGACCGCGGGCAGCAGCGCAGTCAGCGCGCGCACGACCGTCGACTTGGCAGTTCCCTTCTCACCGCGGACCAAGACCCCGCCGATCCCTGGATGCACCGCACACAGGATCAGCGCCAATCGCAATTGATCCTGGCCGACCACAGCACTGAACGGGAAGCCCGCCACTGGTCGATCTTCTTCACTTCGCACGTCGATATCCCTCCACCTCTCGGTTTCCTCGCCGAGAATTTGGCTGCACTCGAATGTCGCGGCAACCTGGCTGAGATCTCCCGGTTTATCGGTAGAGGAGAGATCTTTCACAGTGGCGGGACCGCGCCTGGATCGAACAGGACTTCCCCGCGAACATTCGGTATCGAAAAAACCCTAGTCGGCTCGCTTTCCCACGAGCCGACCAGGGTCAATTCTCCGACAAACTAGCTGACGGCCACGAAAGGCTCTCCCCCACCACGACGCATCGGGGTGTGCGGGATGTCGTCTTCGATGAACTCTTCGCCGTCAGCCTTGAATCCGTGCTTGGCGTACATCTCGACCAAGTAGGTCTGGGCGTTGATCCGACACGGCGCTTCGCCGACCTCGGCCAGTGCGGCCTGCAGGAGGCGGGTCGTGTGGCCCTGGCCGCGAGCCTGACGCGACGTGCACAGGCGTCCGATTCGGAAGCTCTTGTTTCCGTCGTCGTGCTCTTCGAGCAGCCGGAGCGTGCACACCACCTGGCCGTCCTGCTCGAGCCAGAAGTGGCGTGTTTCCGTCAGCAGGTCCCGCCCGTCCAACTCGGGATACGGGCAAGCCTGCTCGACGACAAAGACCTCCACTCGAAGCTTCAACAACTCGTAGAACGTCTTGTTGTCGAGATCGAGTGCCCATGAACGCTTCAAAGCTGCTGTTGCCGTCATGGGTTGGACTATCACACAGTCGCGGCGGTATCCGCGACCGGAGCCGATTCGGAAGCACCGGCGGAATCGAGCTCGAGAACCTTCGAGGACCAATCCCAGACCTGGTTGAACAGGCCTTCGTTGTCGGTGAGCTTGACGCCGATGGACGGAACCATCTCGCGGAGCTTGCCCTTCCAACCCTGGAACTCGGTCG
>NZ_LVCT01000254.1:0-17251 GCF_001647205.1 Rhodococcus sp. EPR-134 | reverse complement strand
GACCACAGCGGTACCGAATTCGAGGACACCACCCTTGCCCTTGGCACGGCGGATCACCTGGACGCGCTGGCCCGCGGTGATGAGTTCCCAGTCCTGGGCCTGCGCCTTGGGCGCGAACTCACGCAGATCCCAGATGCGACCGGCTTCGTTCTTGGCAAGCTCGCTGACCAGGTACTTGACCAGGCCGAGCTCGCTGACACCGACACCGAGCATCGAGAGGATGTTGTTCGGCTTGACCGAGCCGGGCAGGTCCGTGACGCGACCCTGCTTGAGGAACTTCGGCGACCAACCAGCGTAGGGACCGAACAGCAGACCCGGCTTGTTGCCGATGACACGGGTGTCCAGGTGAGGCACCGACATGGGCGGGGCGCCAACGGCAGCCTTGCCGTAGACCTTGGCGCTGTGCTGGTCGATGAGTTCGGGGTTGGTGCATCGCAGGAAGGCACCGCTGACCGGGAAGCCACCGAAGCCCTTGGCTTCCTTGATGCCCGACTTCTGCAGCAGGTGCAGGGCGCCGCCACCGGCACCGACGAACACGAAGCGCGAGCGAACGGTGCGCTTTTCACCGGTGCGACGGTTGGTGACCTTGACGGTCCAGGACTTGTCCGAGTTCTGGGTCAGGTTGGTGACCTCGTGGCCGAAGTACATCTTGCCGCCGGTCTTGCCGATGTAGCCGATGAGCTGCTTGGTGAGCGCTCCGAAATCGACGTCGGTGCCGTCCTGGCTCCAGTTCAGGGCGATGGGATCGGAGAAGTCGCGTCCCTTGGCCATGAGCGGCAAACGCTTGCTGAACTCGGCCGGATCGTCGATGTACTCCATACCGCGGCAGCGCGTGTGGCCGGCAAGTGCGTCGTAACGAGCACGGAGGTACTTGGCGTTGGCCTCACCGTGAACGAAGCTCACGTGCGCGATGGGGTTGATGAATTCCTTGGGCTGTGTCAGGACGCCCTGCTCTACCGCGTGTGCCCAGAACTGGCGTGACACCTGGAACTGCTCGTTGACGTTGACGGCCTTCTTGATGTCGACCGTGCCGTCCGAGTTCTCAGGTGTGTAATTGAGCTCACACAGGGCTGAGTGACCGGTTCCCGCGTTGTTCCAGGGGTCGCTGCTCTCGGCTGCGACGGCATCGAGCCGCTCGAAGGTCGAGATCGACCAATCGGGCTGCAGCTGGCGCAGCAATGCACCCAGCGTGGCGCTCATGATGCCTGCGCCCACGAGCACTACATCCGTCTTCGTCTCTACCGCGTTCTGATTCGACACTGGAGAATCGACTTCCTTGTCATTAGCCGTGCGCGCATCCGCCTGCTGTGTTACGCCGAATAGGTTACCCGTGCGTACACGCGCGGTTCACCACCCCCAATTGTGCTCTACAACGCGCACTCGAAACGACGATTAGATTGTGATTTGTGACTACTTGGGTTCCAGACGTCCTCGGTGACGGATATCAGCAGCTGACGATCCCGCTCGGAACGGATCCGGACGGCGAAGGCGAGGTGGACGCAACACTGGTCCGCTACCAACCACAGAAGGAGGCGGTGAAGACACACCGTGCCGTTTTGTACGTGCACGGCTTCACCGATTACTTCTTCCAGAAGCACCTCGCCGAGCACTTTGCCGAGCAGGGTTACGCCTTCTTCGCACTCGACCTGCGTAAGTGCGGCCGCTCCCTCAAACCGGGGCACACAGCTCATTACGTCTCCGACCTTGCGCTCTACGACGCCGAACTGAACGAAGCGCTGCGCATCGTCCGCAGCGAGACCGAGGGCAGCGAGGTGCTGCTCATGGCGCACTCCACCGGCGGTCTGATCGTTCCGCTCTGGCTGAACCGTTTGCAGCGCAAGCCCGGTGGCAGCGACGGCGCCGGAATCTGCGGGCTGGTACTCAACAGCCCCTGGTTCGACCTTCAGGGTCCCTCAGTGGTGCGCAACGTCGGTACTACGGCGATCGATGCGCTCGGACGGGTATCGGCGAAGACGGTGATCCCGGGAACTGGGCTACCGACTTACGGTTCCAGTCTTCATGTTTCGGCCAACGGCGTCTGGGATTACAACCTCGACTGGAAGCCACTGGCAGGCTGCCCCGTTACCTTCGGCTGGATGCGGGCCGTCCGAGCGGGTCACGCAAAACTTCACCGCGGCCTAGACATCGGAGTGCCCGCGCTGATTCTGCGCTCGAAGAAGTCGCAGTTCGCGAAGGCGTACAACCCGAGCGTCGACCTCGCCGATTCCGTGCTCGACGTCAAGCAGATCGCACGTTGGGCCGGTTGCCTCGGCGATCGCACCACCATCGTCCCGATCGACGGCGCCCGTCACGACGTGTTCCTTTCGACCGAGAAGCCCTTGGCCACAGCCTTTTCCGAACTCGACCTGTGGTTGGAGTGGCTCGACGGCCACCTCACGCCGGCCGCAGAAAGTCCGGCAAGCACAGCAAGCAACACACAGGAGATCGCGCAGTGACGCACTACGACCTTGCAATCATCGGCAGCGGATCCGGAAACTCGCTGCCAGACGAGCGGTTCGACGGCAAGAAGATCGCAATCCTCGAAGAGGGCACCTTCGGCGGAACGTGCCTCAATGTCGGGTGTATCCCGACCAAGATGTTCGTCTACGCCGCCGAGGTGGCACGCACCGTCACCACTGCCGAGAAGTACGGCGTCGACGCCACGCTCGACGGCGTTCGTTGGTCCGACATCGTCAAGCGTGTCTTCGGCCGCATCGATCCCATTTCTGCAGGTGGTGAGCGGTACCGCAGCGAAGACAGTCCCAACACCACCGTCTACCGCGGCCACGCCACGTTCACCGGCGACAAGACGATCGACACCGGAACCGGCGAGACGATCACCGCTGACCAGGTGGTCATCGCAGCCGGTTCGCGTCCGATCATCCCGGACGAGATCGCGTCGAGTGGTGTGAAGTACTACACCAACGAAGACATCATGCGACTGCCCGAACTTCCCGAGCACCTCGTGATCGTCGGCTCCGGATTCATCGCCACCGAGTTCGCACACGTGTTCTCCGCGTTGGGTTCTCGCGTGTCGATCATCGGTCGCAGCCAGCGACTGCTGCGGCACCTCGACGACGAGATCTCCGAGCGCTTCACCGAGTTGGCCGAACAGAAGTGGGACGTCCATCTGGGCGCCCCCCTCACGTCGGTACGCGGCGACGGCGACAACATCGCCGTCGAACTGGCAAACGGCACAGTCGTTTCCGGTGACGTTCTCCTCGTCGCGGTGGGTCGTCAGCCGAACGGTGACCTACTCGGTCTCGACAAGGCCGGCGTCGAACTCGACGACAAGGGCTCGATCGTGGTCGACGAATACCAACGCACCACCGCCGAGGGCGTCTTCGCACTCGGTGACGTCTCCTCGCCGTACCAGCTCAAGCACGTCGCCAACCATGAAGCGCGCGTTGTTCAGCACAACCTGCTCCAGGACGCGTGGAAGGACACGTCCGGGCTTCGCAGCACCGATCACCGCTTCGTACCGGCAGCCGTGTTCACCGACCCGCAGATCGCCGACGTCGGAATGACGGAGAAGCAGGCTCGCGACGCCGGGCTCGACATCACCGTCAAGGTGCAGGCTTACGGCGACGTCGCGTACGGCTGGGCGATGGAGGATCAGGAGGGCATCTGCAAGGTGATCGCCGAGCGCGGCACCGGACGCATCCTCGGCGCCCACGTCATGGGTACGCAGGCTCCGACCGTCATCCAGCCGCTCATTCAGGCGATGAGCTTCGGTTTGTCAGCTCAGGACATGGCGCGCGGCCAGTACTGGATCCACCCGGCCCTGGCCGAAGTGGTCGAGAACGCGCTGCTCGGCCTCGACATCTGAGCCCCGCAGCCCTTATGACGCCGAAAAAGCGGGCACTCCTCGCAATGGGAGTGCCCGCCTTTTCGTCGGTCAGAGTTTCACCAGGGGCTGGTACGCAGCACGATCTCGGTTGCGAGTTCGGCCGGTGCCGACTTGACGACGTCGTCGACACCCGGAAGTTCCGTCACGCGAAAGTCGGAGTACACGAAACGACCGCTGGCGTCGGCGATGGCCCGACCTCCACTGCCCACGACTACGGTGGTCGGAACCTCGACCGGCGGTACGCCGGCAATATCGCTGGCCGACGGATGTCCACGGTCCACGGCGATCAAACTCGCGAAGCGGCCGAACTGACGTGCAGCCAACAGCCACGCGAGATCGGCGCCCTCCCGGTGACCGACCAGGTTCACCCAGGCGATGTTCAACTCGTCCAGAAGTACCACTGCCGAGGTCTCGTCGAGATTCTCGATCGATTCCACCGCGACGGTCCGCAGATCCGAATGGTGCAGTCGCTCACACACATCGTCGTACAAGTCGACGGGGTCGCCCTTGCCGGGAAGCAGGAGTACCGCATGCTTGCTGACCGGCCCGTCGATCCGAACGGTGCACGAACCACTGCCCACCGCTACTCGAGTCAATTCCATGTCTGGAAACGGTACGCGATCCACACAGTGGAGGACCCTGGAGTCGACAGAAGTATGACCACTCATACATTCACGCGCCGCTACGAGCCCGAATTGTTCGCTCTGTACCGCCTCCACTCGGAGCGAAAGTGGCTTTCGGCGCATCTGAGGCGACGGACGTACCGTTCGCTCGAAAGTGGGGGTGGGCCGAACTCCACCGGGGCGCGGCTCTAGGTACCGGACGGCTTGGGGAGCCTCGTCATTCCGTAGACGTGATCAGCGCGCACCGTGAGGATCTGTCGACGCTCTGCCACCATCGCTTCGCGGTACTCCTCCCAATCGGGATGCTCCTGGCCGCTGATGTCCCGGTACAGCTCGACCAGGGCGTCCGACACTTCGTCGTGAGGATCGGCCGCTGCGGGTGTCACCACAGCAAGCCCTTCGATCACGCCGTAGCTCCAGAAGTCGGGCGCGCTGACGTGGAGGGAAACCCGCGGATCACGGATCGCATTTTTACTCTTGGCGCGATCGGCTGTGATGGACACGGAAGCCGTCTTCGACTCGTCATCCCAGCGGTAAATGATGTTGGACAACTGTGGGCGGCCGTCACGCTTGACGGTTGCCAACACACCTTGTTTTCCCTCGGCCACGAGTGCGAACAACGCGTCGTCGGTGTCTGTGTCATCGCTCATATCTGCACCAACGACGCCGTGCGGCCGGTTTGTTCCGGAGGCAGTCCAGTTCGAAGATCGCGGACCGCAATCGCGCGATGTCTCTTCCCGATGGACGACAGCGGACAAAGATGGTCGACATGGCAACTTCTCACGACATCCTCCGACTGACTGCGTTCAGTTCGGATCCGGCCGGCGGTAATCCCGCCGGCGTGCTGCTCGACGCCCGCGGGCTCGACGACCCCGAATTACAATCCGTTGCAGCCGAAGTCGGGTATGCCGAGACGGCGTTCCTCATCGAACCGGAACTCGGAGGCAACCCGCGCCACAGCCGGATCCGGTACTTCTCCCCCATCGCCGAAGTACCGTTCTGCGGTCATGCCACTATTGCGACGGCCATCGCTCTCACCGAGCGAGACGGTGACGGAACCTTCACATTCGAAACACCGATCGGACCGGTATCCATCGACACGGCGACCGACGAGGACGGAACGTCCACCGCGACCTTCACCAGCGTCGAACCATCGGTCTCGCCGATCGATCATGCTGTACTGACAGCACTGCTCGGGCTCATCGGCGTCGATTCGTCTGCGCTCGACGCGCGGTATCCCGCAATGCTCTCGTACGCCGGCAACACGCACCCGATTGTCGTACTTCGTGATCAGGCGGCCTTCGACGAGTTCACCTTCGATCCATCCGCAATGCGAACTCTGATGGACGCGCAGGGGTGGGCGGGCACGGTGACGATCCTGCATCCCCTCGACGACAACACCTTCGAAGCTCGAAATCTGTTTCCGGTGGGAAACATCGTCGAGGATCCCGCGACCGGGTCCGCAGCGGCGTCGACCGGCGGTTACCTGCGCAACCTCGAACCCGCGGCCACTCCGCGGCGGATCACCATCCACCAGGGCCGACACGTCGGGCGACCCAGCGTTCTCGCGGTCGAGATCCCGGTCGACGGCGGTATCGCGGTCACCGGCACCGCCGTGCCGACAGACGACCCCCGGTAACCACCAGCGATGAGTTTCTCCCGGCCGGCGGGTCTATTCACCAGAGCGACGTCACAAGAGCATCGCATCGAGCCGGGAGAACATCATGTCTGCAATCGCTTCAACCGCACACAACCTCCACCTCACCAAGCCGCGTGCCGTACTCGGGGCCACGGTCATCGCCCTCGTCGCCAACCTGATCCTGTGGCTGATCGGCCTGGCATCGGGCGGATCGTTCGAGATGACAGATCAAGGAAAGGTGGCGAGCGTAGCTCCCGGCGGGGTCATCACACTTACGGTAGTGCCGTTGCTGGTCGGTTTGTCGCTCGCAATGTTGATCTCAATGAAGTGGGAGCCGATCATCCGCATCGCTCAGGTCGTGGGTGCAGTGTTTGCGCTCGGCACCATCGCCCTGACGATCGCCGCGGACTTCGACGCCGCCAGCACGGTCACGCTCGCGCTGATGCACGTGGTTGTCGCCGCGAGCGTGGTCGTCGCGCTCGAGGCCGTACGTCGGTCTCCGTCGAACTAGACCGCGGTAGGCGGCGCGGAATACGTCTCGACGATCTCGGCTGCCACGTCACGCAACTTGGTGTTCGTGGTCTGAGACTGCCTGCGCAGCATGTGAAATGCGGTGTCGGCGTCGATCCGATGGATGGCCATCAGCATGCCTTTGGCCTGTTCTATCGGCGCCCGAGTCTCGAGCGCGCGTTGCAAGGCGTCAGCTACCGCCTTGGCAGATTTGAAGCGGGAGAAGTCTCCGATCGCGCGTGAGACTGTTGTCGTGAGAATCTCCATGACTTCCGCGTCGACGCTGTCGAAGGCCGCTGGGGCACGTCCGTACAGGTTGAACGAACCGAGTCGCTGATCCGGCGTGAAGAGCGGCGCCGCGAGAAAGGACTTGATCCCTTCGTCCTTCGCGGCAGCCGCGAACCGCGGCCAGCGTTCTGCGCTGGTCTCGGCATCAACGACTACGGTTTCACCGGTTCGAGCCGCATGCAGACATGGTCCGTCGCCGGCGTCGTATTGCTCGATGTCGACGCGTAGGGTCCGCGAATCGGTGTGAACGGCGGTGTAGGTCTGCCCGGCAAGATCGATGGTGACGCCGATGCTGTCGGCGCCGTCGATGGCGTCGTTCGCGATTTCGACGGCGCGTTGGAGTAGAACCACGAGTTCGTCCTCGTCGCCGATACTTCCCCCGAGCGCTGCCAGCAACTCTCTGACCGCACGTGCCGTCAGCCGAGTTTCCGCAGCCTCGACGGCGACGTCAGCACCCGATGCCGTCGCATCGTCCGGCAGTACCGACGGCACCGAATCCTCGGTTCTCGGGTCGAAGCCTCTGGGGTCGAAAGCGGTATCCACGACGAAGCATTCTTCCAGTTTCACGGGCACCAAGGAGAGTGAGTTCGGTGACAGAACCCGGCAAACCGCCGAGTCGTCATCGCCATCGATCGAGTGCGACACCGAGATTCCGCCTCGCCCGAGTGTGCTGGCCACGAACCGCGTCCGGACTCAGCTCCAGGACAACAGCGATCTGCGGATACGTCATGCCCTCCACTTCTCGCAAGACCCAGGCAGCACGCTGACGCAGTGGCAGGCGATCGAGTTCGGATTCCAGGGCATCGAGAAATGCTGTGCCGCAGACTTCTTCGCTCGGATCACGCAAACGGGGATCAGCTTCTTCCCGGAGTTCGTCCATATCGGCGGCGCAGGAGCCGACTTTTCGATAGAAATCCGAGATCTTGCGAGAACAGATCGCGAACAACCAGGTCTTGGTGCTCGAGCGCCGCTGAAACCCCGGAAGTTGGCGCCACGCAGCGACGCAGGTTTCCTGGACGATGTCGTCGACGTCACTCTCGCTCGCGAGCAGTCGACGGGCAAATCGATACAAGTGCGGGCCGTATCGGCGGACGATGACGTCGAAGGCCGCGTGATCGCCGAGCATTGCCGAGTCGACCAGCACCTCGTCACTGAAGTCGGTCAGCAAGCCGTCGAATTGATCTGTCACCGCGCACACTCCTACTAGGGAGCCGTCGCGGGAGTGAGGCCTGGCTATTCTACCGCGTCCACGTCGACACCCGCGGGAGCGCTCTCAGGCTTCGAGTGCGGAAGCAATGACGGGGAGCCCGATAGGCGCCCCACCGTTGATCAGTTTCTCGAGTAGATCCTGATCGAGGTGCTGCTCGACGAGATCAGCGAGAAGGTCGAGTTGTTGTTCTCGCACCGCGGCAACCGCGGTGTCGGGTGCAGCAACAAAACCGGGAACCGCGAGCTCACGCAGCAGGCTGCGCCGAAAGTCGTCACTTTCCAGGAGACCGTGCCAGTGTGTCCCTCGAACAGGCCCTCGCACACTGCCTTCCGGCATACCGCTCGAGTCCGCCAGCAATGGGCGGTCCCCGTTGCGCACGACGCGTCCGTGATGAATCTCGTACCCGGACACCGAGATACCGTCTGCCGTACCGGTCATCTGCGCCAGCACCTTGTCCGGAGCGAACTCGACATCGAGGTCCAGCAGACCCAGTCCCGCGGTGGTCCCTGATCCTGATTCGACGTCGTCGACGATGGAATTACCCAGCATCTGGTAACCGCCGCAGATTCCCAGGACTGCTTGCCCGCGACCTGCTCGCGCGACGATCTCGTCGGCCAGGCCGGTACTTCGCAACCACTCGAGGTCACTCACGGTGGACTTACTACCGGGGATCACCACGAGGTCCGCGTCGCGAATCCGCGACGGATCGGTCACCCACGAAACTGCCACGCCCGGTTCACATGCCAGTGCCTCGACGTCCGTGGAGTTGGAGATGCGCGGGAGCCGAACCGCAGCAACGGTGAGCCAGGCCGAACCGACGGGTGGGCCCGGGCGCCCTACCGGGGCATTGCCGGTGACGCCAAGCGAATCCTCGGCGTCGAGCCAAAGATCGTCGGCAAACGGGATCACTCCGAGAGTGGGTCGACCGGTGAGGCTGCGCAGTTGTTCCAGTCCGGGTTCCAACAGTGCAACGTCACCGCGGAATTTGTTGATCACAAATCCCGCGATCAATGCCTGGTCGCTCGGCGAGAGCACAGCAACGGTCCCGAACAGATGGGCCAGGACGCCGCCGCGATCGATGTCACCGACGACGACGACCGGAATCCGCGCAGCCTCAGCCAATCCCATGTTGGCAAGATCCGTTGCGCGCAAGTTGATTTCGGCCGGTGAACCGGCACCTTCACAGATCACGACGTCGAACTCGGATCGAAGCGATTCGAGATCTTCGGCCACGACGGCGCGAAGCCACTGCCGATGCTGCATGTAGTCGCGAGCACCCACTGTGGTCATAGCCTTGCCCCGAACGACCAATTGCGAAGTGCGGTCACTTCCAGGCTTGAGCAGCACCGGATTGAATCGAACACTCGGCTCCAGACCGCATGCACGCGCCTGAAGTGCCTGCGCACGGCCGATCTCTCCGCCGTCCAGCGTGACCACGGAGTTGTTCGACATGTTCTGCGCCTTGAACGGCGCCACTCGGACGCCTCGACGCGCCAACATGCGACACAATCCGGCCACAAGAACGCTCTTGCCTGCGTCGGAAGTAGTGCCGGCTACCAGCAGAGCGCCGCGCATCTCCGAACTCAAGGCAGGGTGAGAATCTCTGCACCGGTCTCGGTGACCACCAAGGTGTGCTCGAACTGCGCCGTCCACTTACGGTCCTTGGTGACGACGGTCCAACCGTCCTCCCAGATCTCGTAGTCGATACCACCGAGGTTGATCATCGGTTCGATCGTGAAGACCATGCCCGGTTCGATGATCGTCTCGACCGCGGGCTCGTCGTAGTGCAGGATCACGAGGCCGTTGTGGAAGGTCTCGCCGATTCCGTGTCCGGTGAAGTCCCGGACGACGCCGTACCCGAACCGATGGGCGTAGGACTCGATGACACGTCCGATCACGTTGAGCGCGCGGCCGGGCTTGACGGCTTTGATGGCCCGCATCGTTGCCTCGTGTGTGCGCTCGACGAGCAAGCGGTTCTCTTCGGACACGTCACCGGCGAGGAATGTCGCATTGGTGTCGCCGTGTACCCCGTTGATGAACGCGGTGACGTCGATATTGACGATGTCGCCGTCCTGGATCACAGTCGAGTCGGGGATTCCGTGGCAGATCACCTCGTTGAGAGACGTGCAGCACGACTTGGGAAAGCTCTTGTAGCCCAACGTCGACGGGTATGCACCGTGGTCGAGCATGAACTCGTGTGCGATGCGGTCGAGTTCGTCGGTCGTGACACCGGGAGCGACAGCCTTGCCGGCTTCCTGCAGCGCGCCTGCAGCGATCTTGCTGGCGATGCGCATCGCCTCGATCGTTTCCGGCGTCTGAACCCAGGGCTCGTTGCCCTCTTTGGCGGTCGGCTTCCACGCGTACTCGGGCCGCTCGATCTTCGAGGGCACAGCGAGGACGGGAGAGACGGTTCCAGGGACCAATGGGGTACGCACAGACATGCAGAACAGCCTAGACCTCGCGTCGCGCGTCAGCCGGATGCACTCCAGTTCCGGAAAACCGGGTCGACGAGAATTCTGACGGGGGTCGACATCGTCTGTCCGAATTCCTCGAAGAGCACGTCGCGAGATTCGAAGGTGCCCAGATCGCGGTCGACGAATTCGGAGAAGTCCAAGCAATCACACGAAACAGACTTGCCCCAACTGATCGGAGCGCGTCCGATCGCGTCGAACAGTGTCTCCTCGCCGGTATTCGTGAACGGTTCGAGCGCTGAGACCACCGCAGGTGAAACGATCTCGGAGACGTCCTGCCAGCGTCCGTCGACCAGAAATTCCGGCCACGCCAGCAGCACTGACTTCGGAATCACCGCATGTAGACGCCGAAATCTCGGGTACCAGAATTCCCCGCGTAGTACGAGACCGCGTACTCGGGTGGCGATACCTCGGCGGCGAGCCAACGCTTCGACGATAGCCAGTCTCTGACTGCAGGATCCGCGCTCTCGACTCAATGTCACCGAGACGGGTTGCCGGTCGTCGAGGCCGTACACCGGCCGAATATTTGCAGCGACGCTGCGATGCGCCGACACCAGGAACTCCTGCGCCGACTGGATCGCACCTTCTGCAATGTCCTCGTAGAGGCGGGCCACGTCGTCGTGGCCCCAGTCGAGGATCGGAGTTGCGGCCACATCGCCAACCGACGCGTCGTGGCGGATGTCACCTTTGCGGATTCCACCGAGCAGTACGCACGTCATGTCTCAACCGTAGTGCGCGACCGGAATCGGTGGAGCCTGACAGAATCCCAACCGTGAAGAAATGGCTGTTGTTGATCACCGCGATCCTCACCGAGGTGTCTGCGACGCTGTCGTTGCGCGCCGCCCTCGATCACCCGGCTTGGTACATCGTGGTCGTCGGCGGATATCTCGCAGCATTCACCGCCTTGTCGTTCGTCCTGCGGGAGGGCATGGGACTCGGTGTTGCATACGGAATCTGGGGCGCAACCGGAGTTGTCCTGACCGCAGTATTCGCAACTTTCCTTTTCGGAGATCCTCTGACGGCCACCATGGGCATCGGGATTGCACTGGTCATCGGCGGAGTGCTGTGCGTCGAACTCGGCTCTCAGGCTGCCGCCGACAGCGGGCCGGCGGACCCAGCATGACCTTCGTATTTCTGATCGCTGCAATTATTTCCGAGGTCACCGCGACGTTGTCACTACGGATGGCGTCGCAGGACGGCAGCGACAAACGATGGCTCGCGGTTGTCACCGTGGGGTATCTCGCCGCTTTCGCCTTCCTGACCCTCGCGCTCGACGCGGGCCTCACCATCGGCGTCGCATACGGAATCTGGACCGCATGTGGAGTGGCGTTGACGGCAATCGCATCCCGCATTCTCTTTCGCGAACCGCTGACCAGGCTCATGATGGTCGGGATCGGCCTCATCGCGGCAGGCGTGCTTCTCATCGAACTCGGTGCGAGTCACTGATCGCTGCCCACATCAGTGTAAGGTTTACCTAACTTTGCTCTGGAGGTAGTCCACGGTGCTGATCCCTGCCCTTCGTGAAATCGACGACGGTCCACAGCTGGACGACGATTCCCACTTACGGGAATCCGACCGCCACACTCCGATGGCGCGCGCCGTCCCGGCGCCGTTCCAACTCACGACGTACATCGTCGAGACCGACCACATCACCCGGTGGCCAGAGCACGCTCACATCGAGCACGAACTGATCTGGTCCGACCGCGGTGTCGTCAACATGATCATCGACAATCAACTCTGGACCGTCACGCCCGGCGTCGGCCTGTGGATCCCCCGCGGGGTCCTCCACGAAGGTCAGGCAAATCCCCACGTCGCATTCCGCGCCACGCTCTTCACCCCCGAGCTGTGGACCCCCGCCTGGAACGAACCGTGCATCGTGACACTGAGTGAGGCAGCCCGGGCACTGCTGATATACCTCGCCCACACCGGAATGCCTGCAGAACAACGCCTTCGGGCACAGCAGGTTTGTGTCGATCTCCTCACGCCGGCATCAGCACCTCACTTCGACGTACCGATCCCCCGAGATCCGCGGCTACGGATGCTCGTCGACAAAGTGCTGTCGGATCCCGCCGACGATCGATCACTCGATCAGTGGGCTCACGTTCTCAATCTCAGCCGACGTACGGTCACCCGGATTTTTGCCGCGGAACTCGCCTTGAGCTTTGCGCAGTGGCGCACTCTGGTTCGTATGAGCACGGCCCTCGGCATGCTCGGGACCGGAATGAGTGTGAACGCCGTCAGCCGCCGTGTCGGTTACGGGACGTCGAGTTCCTTCATCGCCGCTTTTCGCAAGACGGTCGGCTACACCCCCGGCAATGCGCTCGCCGCTGTCAACTGACTCGAGCCTGACCTGTTGTCGACATCGGCTGGCCCCTTCGCTACACGCACGCGCCCTACATTCACTTAGGTAAGCCTGCTCTCATGCGCGTACTGCGCTGAGTCGTGCAAGCACTTCCCTGATCAATCCCGAGGAGTTTCGCGTGTTCAGATCTGCCCGTCAGAGAATTCGTCCCCAGCGGAGGCGACGAATCGTTGTTGCGCTCATGCTGGCGGCGGCACTGCCTCTGACCGCCTGCACACAGTCGTCATCGGACGCCCAGGAAAACAATTCATCGGCATCCGCCGTCGAGGACGGCGCCTATCCCGTGACGATCAAGCACGCTTTCGGCGGGACCACCATCGACAAGGAGCCGACACGGATCCTCACCCTCGATTCCGCAGCGGCAGACACGGTCATCGCCCTGGGTGTCACTCCGATCGCGATGCAGAAGGACTCTTGGGCCGGCGACGCCGACGGGTTCCTGCCGTGGACCCGCGCCGAACTCGAAAAGTCGGGCCAGACGCTGCCCACGCCTGCGCCGTACTACTCCGACAGCGGCGAGCTACTGTTCGAGCAGATTCTCAATGCCGCGCCTGATCTGATTCTTGCCCCGTACTCGGGCTTCTCCGAGCAGGATTACCAGCGCCTGAGCTCGATCGCCCCGACCCTCCCGTACGACACCAAGCCGTATCAGCCCAGCTCGTGGCAAAACCTCGCCACCGATGTCGGCAAGGCACTCGGGCGTCCCGCTCAAACCGCGGCGCTGATCAAGTCGGTTGAGGAATCGGTCCAGGAATCGAAGGCGAGTCATCCCGAATTCAACGGAGTCACTTTCGCCTTCGGTTCCTACATCCGTGAAGGAGAAACCGAAACCGCCATCTACGGTCCGGACGATCCGCGCGTCAAGTTTGTCGAAAACCTCGGGCTCACAGTCGCTCCCGACGTGGTGAACGGCGCCAAGAACTTTGCCGGCGACTCGTTCCTTTTCGGCATCAGTATGGAAAAGCTCGACACGATCGACACCGACGTGTATCTCGGTTGGGCAAGCGATCAGTCGGAAGTCGACAGCACATTGGCCAACACTCTGTTCTCGCGGTGGCCGGTCATCGCCAACGGCAAGGACCTGTGGATCACCGACAATCGCCTGACTGCAGCGACAATGTACGTCAGCCTTCTGAGTGTTCCGTGGGCGACCGACGAACTCGTGCCACAGTTGACCGAACTGGTCGCAAAATAGCAGCCCGCTCGGTCTGATCAAGCAACTGAAGGCCACTCACCGCGAAGTGTCGCGAAAACCACGGTGTCGGTCCACTCGTTCTTGATCCACGCGTTCTGCCGAAAATGTCCCTCTCGCCTCATACCGATCCGCTGCGCGAGTCGCGCCGAGGATTCGTTTCTCGAATCCATTCGCGCGACCACGCGGCGCAATCGGGGTGTCGCGAACGCGAGGTCGATCAGAGCGGTCACTGCTTCCGTCGCGAATCCTCGGCCGCCGAACTCGGGCGAAAATGCCCACCCGAGTTCGGCGGTGTGCTCGACTTCGGCTGTGCAATCAGATTCTTCGACTCGCCAAGCACTCACGCTTCCGACAACCCGGCCCCCGTACTCGACAACAAGTGCCACCGCGCCCGATGCCAGGTCGCGGCGAGACATTCTGGTCTGCACGGCCTCCCGAGCCTCCGCGAGACTCCAGGGTTCGTTGAGCAAATATCGGCATACGTCGCTGCGCCCGTAGAAGGTGAGAAGATCCCGGTGATCGTCTGGGCGGTAGGTACGGAGCACCAGCCGGTCCGTCCGGATCACACCCGGTGCAGGCCTCATCGCCACACCTACGTCCGCCATATCCATGCCGTCACGGTAGGTTCTTTCGAATTCGTAGGCGAATGAATATCGCAATGCTGTGCAGCGCTCAATGTTTGATTTGCCCTCCGACGGGCTACTTCACCACCGTAAAAGGTCGGGACAGGGAAATATGCCAGGCTATTTCGCGCTTGAAATCTAGGGGCGGTCATGTCCGAGGATTCACTGGTAAAGCAGGGTGTGGCAAAAGGAAGCGCGCTGGGCGGAGCCGTTCTCCTCATCACAGTCGGCGTGCTCGAAATCCTCCAAGGCATCTCGGCGATATCGGAGGACGACGTGACAGTCGTCGGCCCGGAATACACGTACCAATTCGACCTCACTTCGTGGGGATGGATCCACCTCGTACTCGGCGTGCTCGTCACCGCTGTCGGAATCATGCTCTTCACCGGCGCGACGTGGGCACGGGTAGGCGCGATAGTCATCTGTTCTCTGTCGATCCTCGCGAATTTCCTGTGGCTACCCCACTCGCCGTGGTGGTCGATCATCATCATCGCGCTCGACGTATTCGTCATCTGGGCCGTCGCGACCTGGAATCCCGAGGTCATCTGAGGTCACCCGCCGAATCATCTTCGCAGTTCAGCATTTCAACTGTGCGCCAGTAGTTTCCGTCCCGGGAGGACCATCATGGCAAACGGCACGAGCGACGGACCACTCCAGGAGGACGAACGTGCCGAACTAGCCCGGTTGCGCGAAGAGGTTGCAACACTTCGCGAGCAGACTTCCAGCGCCCGCGAAACGACCGTCGAGAAAGTCTCCCGACCACCTCGACATGGGCTGCGGTGGACCGCGGTGACAATCCTGCTGGTGCTGGTCGCACTGCTCGCAGTCTTGTCGGTAACCACCCGCTTCGTACGTAGTCAGATCCTCGACACGGACCGCTACGTCAGCACGGTAGCGCCACTGGGTGAGAATCCAGCCGTGCAAGCGGAGATCACGAATCAAGTCACGGACGAGATCTTCGATCGCGTCGACGTCGAAGGGCTCACCACCGAGGCACTCACAGCATTGACGGACGTGTCGAATCTCGAAGCCAACGCCCCTCGCGTGGACCAGGCGTTGGTGGGTTTGGCACCGGTGATCGCCGGCCAGGCGAAGAGTTTCGTCCACGACACAGTGGCCTCGCTCGTTCGGACGCAGCAGTTCGAAGACCTTTGGATTCAGGCGAACCGAGCGGCGCACAACTCCCTCGTCGCCGTCATGACCGGAAACTACGGACCCGACTCGGTCGAGGTCGACCAGAGCGGAACGGTCAGCATTTCACTGAGCACGATCATCGACCGGGTGAAAACGGCGCTGACCGACCGCGGCTTCGCTTTCGCAGACAAAATCCCGTCCGTGGACAAGGAGTTTGTTCTCTTCCAGTCCCCCGAGCTGGTGAAGGCGCAGCGAGCCGTCTCGGCACTCGACAAGGTCTCGGCGGTGCTGCCGTGGTTGGGAATCGCTTGCGCAGCAGCCGCTGTCGCCGTTGCGCCAACCGGTCGCAGGCTTCGTACGCTGTCCCTGGTCGGTCTGTCGATTGCGTTGGGAATGCTTGTTCTTGCGATCGGAATTCTGATCGGACGTGCAATCTACCTCGACAGTGTCCCTACCGATATCCTCTCGCCAGACGCCGCCACCGCTGTCATCGACACAGTTCTGGTTCCGCTTCGGACGAGCCTTCGCGCGGTTGCGCTCCTCGGTGTGGTGGTGGGGCTCGGCGCCTACCTGATCGGTGGGTCGTCGTCGGCGATCGCCGTTCGTCGAGGCTACGGGCAGGCGTTGGACTTCGTCCGGCATTCTGCAAGCGGCCGAACGCCGAATCAGGTGGAGCGGTGGGCCAATCAGCTTCGTATCCCACTGCGCTGTGCCATCATCGGCATCGCCGCACTGTTGCTGCTCTTCTGGCGCTACCCCACCGGATTGGTCGTTGGTTGGATCGTCGTCATTGCGCTCGTTGCTCTCGTCGCACTGGAAGTATTGGTTCGTCCCGCACGCGCCGCCGCGCAGGACGCCGCGCCTGACGACGGCGGAACCGACGACGCCAGGCCCGGGGCAGAAGATACGAAAACTACGCCAGCGCCTTTGCCTTGATGGCCTGGAATTCCTCTCCGTTGATCGCGCCTGAGTCGAGAAGCTCTCTGGCGTCGGCGATCTGCTGAGTCGGCGATTTCCCGGCGACCTTTCGAATGTAATCACTCTGCGCGTGTATGTGCTGTTGAGCGGCTTCCATCGACCGCCTCGTCATTCCGTCATTCTTGACGACCACGTAGATCATCGCGGACAGGAATGGAATGACGAAGAGGAATATCATCCACAACGCCTTGGCCCAGCCTGAAGTCTCGTGATCACGGAACAAGTCGGTGATGATCGAGAACAACACGCTCAAGTACGCCACAAAGGCAAAGCAGACGAAGATGAACCAGAAGAATTCCCAGAAGCCTTCCATGTCAACGCTCCCTGTACTCGGTTTTACACATCAGGAGTTCGGGAGGCTGACGTTC
>NZ_LVCT01000253.1:0-1807 GCF_001647205.1 Rhodococcus sp. EPR-134 | reverse complement strand
CAGACTCGCCGACCGCTCATCCATTATCGGAATCACGATTCTCCGATCCGAGATCTCTTGTCTGGCCGCCTTTTCGACCAGAAGAGGCACGAAGTCGCGGATCCGACATCCCGCAAAACGCTGGTGAATTGTTCGCACTCTGTTTTCGATCTCCGGTGGAGGAACGGCGGGATAGCGGGAAATCAGGCGAGTGATCACCCGCTCGACGTGGAGCAACTCTTCGTCGCCAGTCATCCATTAATGGTCGTCCGTCCAGCCGAGCACGTCAAGACTCGGAAAGGGTTCGAAAACAACACGATTCGGGTCTCGATTGCAAAGAGAATAGGTTCACCGAATATGGGGCATACACATAAGGGCGGACGGTTCCCCGCGCGCTCGCGTTGCGCTCATGATGCCAGGGAGTGGAAGTGGGAAAGAACGCTCGGATTCTTCACGACGACACCCCGTCGACCCTTACCGACGACGCGCCGCCCGTGGCAGAAAAGCCGATGAAGAACAAGGTGTACCGCCGCAAACTCAAGCCGTTGCACGGCGAACTCGTGGCTTTGCAGGAGTGGGTCAAATCGTCTGGAGCCAAGGTCTGCATCGTATTCGAAGGTCGAGATACCGCGGGGAAGGGCGGTGTCATCAAAGCCATCACCGAGCGAGTGAGTCCGCGAGTGTTCCGGGTCGTTGCGTTACCCGCCCCGACCGAGCGAGAGCATTCGCAGATGTACGTCCAGCGCTACGTCCCGCATCTTCCGGCTGCCGGTGAGATCGTCATCTTCGACCGAAGTTGGTACAACCGTGCCGGTGTAGAACGAGTAATGGGCTTTTGCACCGAAGAACAAGCACATCAATTTCTCCAGCTCATTCCGACCGTCGAACGCGCGATCGTCGAATCGGGAGTCATTCTGCTCAAGTACTGGCTCGAGGTCAGCGAAGAACAGCAGCTCTTACGTCTGCAGAGCCGGATCGACGACCCTCGAAAGATCTGGAAGCTGTCGAATCTCGATCTGAAGTCGTTCAGTCATTGGTACGACTACTCGCGTGCCCGCGACGAGATGTTTCGCTTCACCGACACCGGCTGGGCGCCATGGTATGTCGCAAACAACAATGACAAGAAACGCGGACGACTCAACATCATCAGCCACATTCTGAGTCAGATCCCCTACGAGCCCGTGCAATCCACGGACATCACCCTGCCGAAACGGCAGAAGGCTCACGGCTACCAGACGCCCAAACAACCGCTGCACTGGATTCCGACCCGGTATTGACGATCGCCAAGGAAAGGATGTGCGGTCATGAGCCCCACGCCGTGGCATGCGCAGAGTGGCGAATCAGTCGTGTCCGTACTGCAGTCGGACCCGGAGCGCGGACTGCAGTCGGATGAGGCCGACCAACGGCGACGACGCTACGGGTCGAACGAAATCACCTCGACGCCACCGCCGTCGACGTGGTCGATCGCGCTGTTGCAGCTGAAAGATCCGATGAACTTGATGCTCGTCGCCGTGGCCGCGGTCAGCATCGCCATCGGTGAAGTGCCGACAGCAATCGTGGTGGCGGTGCTCGTCGTGCTCAACATCGTCCTCGGAACTCGACAGGAGTTGAAGGCACGGGCCAGCGTCGACGCCCTCGCCAAGATGCAGACGCCCCAAGCACGGGTCATTCGTGACGGGAACCTGATTCAACTCGACGCTACCGAACTGGTGCCGGGTGACATCGTCCAAGTCGAGGCAGGAGACATCATCGCTGCCGACGGACGGTTGCTCGCCACCACCACCCTGGAGACGCAGGAAGCCGCATTGACCGGGGAAAGCGCGCCGAT
>NZ_LVCT01000252.1:0-4006 GCF_001647205.1 Rhodococcus sp. EPR-134 | reverse complement strand
GACCATGGTGGTCACCGAGACCGGGATGCAGACGCAGATAGGCCAGATCGCGTCGATGTTGTCGGCGGTCGCCCCTGGCAAGTCGCCACTTCAACGTGAATTGGACTCTCTCACCAAACTTCTCGGAATCATCGCGTGGACGGCAGTGATCGTCATCGTCGTCATCGGGCTCCTTCGTGGGCAGGACCTGACTACGCTTCTGCTCCTTGGTATCGCAATGGGAGTGTCCGCGATTCCGACCGGCCTGCCAACATTCGTCCAGGCGATGCTGGCCTACGGTGCCCGTCAACTGGCCGACGCCAAGGCCGTCGTGAAGAACCTGACCGACGTCGAAACACTCGGCGCGACCAGTGCAATCAACTCGGACAAGACCGGCACGCTGACCATGAACCAGATGACCGTCCGATCGCTGTACGTCCACGGCCGTTGGTACACGGTCGACGGCGAAGGCTACGCCAAAGCGGGAAGGATCACGCAGGTTGCCGGCGAGGCACCACCCGACTTCACCCTTCTCGCATACGGACTGTGTCTCGACAGCGATGCAACGGTTTCCGATTCCGGGGAAGTTGTCGGCGACCCGACCGAGGCCGCGCTCGTGGTGCTCGCGGCAAAGATCGGTGCCGACGCCCCACTCACCAGACGGACCTACCCGCGGGTGGCGACGGTTCCGTTCGATTCCGCGTACAAGTTCATGGCCACGTACCACCACCTCGAAGTCGACGGCGTAAGTCAGTTCGTCGGATTGGTCAAAGGCGGACCCGATGTCGTCCTCGCTCGGTGTTCTTCGGCCTTTCTCCCCGGCCGTCGGCAGGTCCCGATCGAGGAAGTCCGAGACGAACTCACGGCAGCAAATCAGTCCATGTCCGAAAAGGGTCTTCGGGTGCTGGCATTCGCGGTCAGACGCCTCGACGGACGGGAAGACGCTGTCGTGGCCGACCCCATGTCCTTTGTCGAGGACCTGACGTTTGTCGGTATGGCAGGCATCATCGACCCGCTGCGTCCGGAGGCGGTCGATTCGGTGCGAACCGCACACCGGGCCGGCATCGAGGTCCGCATGATCACCGGCGACCATGCCATCACCGCCGCAGCGATCGGTGCCGAACTCGGACTCGGCCCGGGCTCGGTGGGCGGCGGCGAGTTGCAAGCGATGACCGATGAAGAACTATCGACCGCGTTGCCGAACCTGCACGTGTTCGGCCGCGTCACTCCGCAGGACAAACTTCGCTTGGTCGATGTCATGCAGAGCGGTGGCGCCGTCGTCGCGATGACCGGAGACGCGGTCAACGACGCCGCCGCGTTGAAGAAGGCAGACATCGGCGTCGCCATGGGCTCGGGCAGTGAGGTGACCAAACAGGCGGGCAAGATGGTGCTCACCGACGACAACTTCGGTACCCTCATCACCGCGATCACTTTGGGCCGCAACATCTACGGAAAAATCGTCTCATACATCCGGTACCAGATGTCGAAACTCTTCTCCTTGGTTCTCCTCTTCCTCGCTGCGAGCATCTTCAACATCAACGAGGGTGTGGCACTGACGCCACTGATGGTGCTGTTCCAGCACTTCTTCATCACACTGTTCCCCGTCGCCGTGATCATGCTCGACCCGCCGCCACCGGATCTGATGAACAAGCCTCCGCGCGATCCCAAGATGCCAATCGCACATCGAAGCGCAGTCGCTCAGTGGCTCGCGTACGGTGTCCTGCAATTTGCCGTGACACTCGCGGCGATGCTTCTCGCACCCGGTGAAATGAGTACTTCCGAGGCGAATGTTCCCATGACCACAGCATTCGTAGTGCTCTCTCTCGGTTCGATTCTCGCGGGGCTGACTATGCGGCGTGATCCCGAGTCCGGCGTGGTTCCACCGGTGCTCGGTGCCATCAAGATCTTGACGATCCCCACGGTCGTGACCGTATTCGCCGTCGAGGCGGGCGTCCTCCAGGACCTCCTCATGACAACCTCACTGACCGGCGCCCAGTGGCTCGCCTGCCTGGGTTGGTCGCTGATCATCCCGGTTGTCGTCGAGTTGGACAAGGCAATTCGACGCCGCCGCCTCGCACAGGCACCTGCGCCCCTCCCTGCGACCCCCGCGGTTGCCCCAGAGCGCGCCCGTTCGCTCCACTGAGGGAGGACAATCAAACGATGATGTGGGCGGAGAGTCTAGGTCGGCTACCGGGCGTCGCGACTGCCCGTGGGTATCGCCGCGAGTGGTTGCGAACAGACGTCACTGCCGGACTCGTCTTGACTGCCCTGCTCATCCCGGCAGGCATGGGCTACGCCGAGGCCGCCGGGTTGCCTGCGTACGCCGGGCTGTACGCCACCATCGTGCCTTTGCTCGCGTACGCGGTAGTCGGGCCCTCGAAAATCCTTGTACTCGGACCTGATTCGTCACTGGCGCCGCTGATTGCCGCCGCGGTCATACCGCTGGCAGTGGTCGGCGATTCGGAGAATGCGCTTGCACTAGCCGGTGTTCTCGCCATTCTTGTCGGACTCATCCTCGTGATCGGCGGATTCCTTCGTCTCGGCTTCGTGACCGAACTCCTCTCGAAACCGATCCGCCTCGGCTACCTCAACGCCATTGCACTCGTCGTCGTAGTTGGTCAGATTCCCAAGCTGCTCGGATTCTCCGTCGACGCGTCCGGTCTACTCGGTGAAATCGGCGGGATCTCAAAGGCCCTGGTGGGTGGCGACGTCGACCCCCTCGCTGCCGCCATCGGTGTCGGTTCGCTAGTCGTCATAGTCGCCTTCCGGCTCTGGGTACCTGTTGTTCCCGGCGTTCTGGTGGCCGTTGTCGCGGCCATAGTCTTGTCCGCTGCCGCCGGTCTCACCGATGACATCGGCATGGTCGGCGCACTGCCGGAAGGACTCCCCCTCCCTTCCGTCGGTGGAGTCACGTGGCAGGACGTCGGCCATCTGATCGGGCCCGCCGCCGGTATCGCATTGATTGCCTTCGCCGACACCGGCGTTCTCTCGCGCACCTTCGCCGCCCGCCACGGCGAGGACGTGAACGGCAGTACCGAAATGAAGGCGATCGGTGTCGCGAACGTGGCCGGCGGGCTGTTCGGCGGGTTCCCGATCTCGGCGAGCGGGTCACGAACTCCGGTAGCCGAACAGAGTGGGGCGCACACACAATTGGCCGGCGTCGTCGGGGCGCTCGCGGTCCTGGTGTTCGTCCTCGTCGCTCCCGGACTCACGGCATATCTGCCCGATGCAACACTGGCCGCCGTCGTCATCGTCGCCGCGTGTGCACTGATCGACGTGGGCGGCATGGTCCGCATGTGGCGCATGAGCACCGTGGAATTCGGCCTCGCCGTCGCGGCGTTTCTGGGCGTCGCCCTGGTCGGTGTGCTACAAGGCATCCTTGTTGCGATCGGACTGTCCTTCGCAGCGGTCATCGCGCAGGTATGGCAGCCACATCGAACCGAACTCGTCGAGACGGGCGAACCCACCGGATTCCACGACATCGAACGCCATCCAGATGGGCATCGCATCCCCGGCCTGGTGTTGGTGAGGTTTGACGCGCCACTGTTTTTCGCGAACGGCGAGATCTTCGACGAGTACGTTCGCTCCGTCGTCGCCAAGGCGCCAGATCCGGTCGACTGGGTGGTTATAGCCGCCGAACCGATCACCGGACTCGACACAACGGCAGTCGACGAACTCGTCGATCTGGATACATTCCTCGAAGGCAAAGGAATTCGGTTGGCATTCGCAGAGATGAAAGGTCCGATCAAGGATCGACTCATCCGATTCGGAGTCGGGGATCGATTCGATTCGACGCACTTCTACCCGACCGTCGAAGCCGCCGTGAACGCATTCCGCACCCGAACCGGCGACTGACAAACGCCAGGCAGTCGGGAGCCGTGGCTGCATTGGGTACCGTTTGGTATGGGATTCACGACGGACAATGTTCCGGCACGCCGTATCGCTCAGGTCGCCGGCGTGGGCGGTATCGCCGTCGGCGTTGTCGCGCTGATCGCGTTGTACTCCACCAAGCCGATCAACCCGTTGA
>NZ_LVCT01000251.1:0-7448 GCF_001647205.1 Rhodococcus sp. EPR-134 | reverse complement strand
GGTGGTACTGATTGCGGTGGGCGCGTCGGTGATCAGTCCACTGTATGTGGCAAACAGTTCCGAAATCGACGGGCCGACTCTGCGCGTAATGCAAGCAAATCTTCTCTTCGGGCAGGCAGATCCCGCCAGTTTGACTGCGACGGTGCGCGAGAAGGCAGTCGACGTCCTGACGGTTCAGGAACTGACCACATCACTCGAAGGCTCTCTCAGAGATCAAGGACTCGAGCAACTGCTGCCGCATCACTACTTGGTACCGGACGAGGCCGGCGGGGGTGGCGCCGGTATTTACAGCCGTTATCCGCTGACGGACACTCGGGAATTGAACGGATTCGGACCGACCAATCTTGTTGCCGAAGTGGGCTTCTCAACTTCGTTCACCCTTCTGGCGGTTCACCCCGGACCGGCGTACGTGACCCCGCCCGACGTGTGGACTGCCGAGCTGAGCACTTTGCGAAACGCGCTCGACGCTGCTGCCGCCGAGGAAACCGTCATCGTCAGTGGCGACTTCAACACCACATTCACGCACAAGCAATTCCGTGACCTCCTCGATGTCGGCTACTCCGATGCCGCAGACCAATTGGGAGTAGGCATCGTGCGCACCTATCCGGCGGACAAGAAATTTCCCGCGATCGTCGGCATCGACCATGTACTTCTGCGGGGCGGTCAGGCGAAGTCACTCGAGCGGATCGAGATCGAAGGTTCCGATCACTTCGGCTTGATCGTCGACGTGGCGATCCCCAACTAGTCGGAGAGCACCCGACCCGCGCGAACGAGTTGCGGATCACCCGTGCTTCGGCATGCTTCGACCCGACACATCGATCGTCCGATGCAGGTGATGCGGCGTACGCAGGACGATCGACCGGTCCACCACGGATACGCCCGGAAACTGCTCGGCGAGATAACCTTCCAGACGCTGCACGTCGTCGATCGAGCGCAGCCACACCGCCAATGCGATGTCGTAGCTGCCGATCGTAGAAGCAACAAGCCTCGCCTCACGCAGGTGCGAAAGACGCTGAGCAATTGCCTCCTTTCGCCCGTCGAGACGTAAGAAGTACCAGGCGTAGACCGGCCAGCCGGAGTAGGGCCGAGCAATCTCCGTGCGGACGACCAGTCGCCCCGTCGACAGCTCGTGAGAAAGGAGCGCCCCAGCGCGAGCCGGCGTGACTCCGAGGGCCGCAGCGAGTGCCGAGACGGTGACACGTGGTTCGCGAGAAAGAATGTCGAACAGCTGCGACTGTTCCTCTTCGCCGGCGCGTACACCACGAATCTTTCCCGCCGGGGCCGACTCGAGCGCGGCAATTTCTTCCGCATCGAGAGCACGTAGACGCCAGTTCCTCGCGTCGGAGTTCGCCGAGGACACGATCTGAGTTCGCATCGCGGTGATCATCGGCAGGGATTGTGTTCGCTCCAACACGTACCTGGACAATTGATCGAGGTCAGTGCAGGTGAGCGTGACGAGCAGATCCCGATTGCCGGTTGTGAGATCGACTGTGAGAACTTCGGGATCGTGCGCGATCTGTTCGGCAACGCTCATGGTCTGTGCCGGTGCGCATTCGATCTCGAGAAGTGCGGTCGCCGACACGATGGGTCCACCACGGTACGCAGCGATCCACGCTATTCCTTGCGAGTGCAGACGCTCCCAACGCCTGGTCAGGGTGACCGGGTCGGAACCGATCGCGCGTGAAAGCTCGGACCACGACGCGCGCGGCCTGATCTGCAGTGCGTTCAACAGCCGAAGATCGTCGTCCTTGAGCATCTGATCCTGCACCGAGGACCTCACTTTCAAAAGAATGCTGCACCGAAACAGGATCGAAACGCGTCGATCCTAACTTCATCACATCAATAGTCCACCAAATCCTGAGCCTCGAGAACCCTTACTTCTTGCGTTCGTTCGCCCCCTCGAGAAAGACACCGACATGACCGAAGCATTCCCTGTCTCGCATGACGATTCCCCAGTCAGCGATCAAACCGCGACGCAAAAAGTCGTTTTCGCCATGCGGTCGCCACGCCTGTGGATCGTGGTGATTCTGCTCCTCGGGCTTGCGGCAGGCGCGCAACTGATCGGCCCCGCAGTGATTCCCGTCGGCGCTGCCGCCATCACGATCCTGCCCATGGTGTGGGGACTGATTGCCGGCGGTGTCGTCTCGAGCCAGAAGTGGAAACCACTCGGCCTCGACCTTCAGGCTGCGGCCTCGGCAATCATGGGCCTGGCTGTTCTCTTGCTTTGTGCAAGGTTGTCTTTCACCATCGGCCCGAACATCCAATTGTTGTTCGAGGCGGGCCCCGCACTGCTACTGCAGGAATTGGGGCACTTGTTCGGCACTATCGCTCTCGCACTCCCGCTGGCGGTACTCCTTCGGATGGGGCCGGCCACCGTCGGAGCATCCTTCTCCATCGACCGCGAGGGTTCCTTCGCGATGGTCAGCGAACGCTACGGCCCCGATTCCGACCAGTACCGTGGAGTCCTGTCGATGTACGTCTTCGGCACTCTGTTCGGTGCCGTGCTGATCAGCCTGATTGCGTCACTGGCTACATCCTTCAACATCTTCGACCCCCTCGCGTTGGCGATGGGTGCCGGCGTCGGATCCGGCTCGATGATGGCTGCCGCTGCCGCCAGCGTCGTTTCGGCGCACCCCGAGATGGCCGACCAGGTACTCGCCGTGGCGGCCACATCCAACATCATCACCGGCCTCCTCGGCGTGTATGTCGGCATGTATGTCGCACTCCCCCTTGCTGATCGAATCTACGGCGCACTCACCAAGCGCTCGAAGACGACCAGCGAACGGAAAGCCGACACTGCCCCACGAGCGGTTGCGCCGAGCGTCACCGTGCCGCTGACCACCATCGTTCCGATTCTGTTCGTCGGTGGGGTCATCGTCTCTTCGATCGCAGCGGGTGGCGTATCTCGATCGATCATCGTCGGTTACTTGATCCTCACCGGATTGTTGCTCCTGGGCGTCGGCGTGGCCCGCCTGACCCGCGGCAAGATCGCGGCGATGATCGCAATCATCACCATCGGTGCCTTGGCGACAACACCGTGGTCCCCCATCGGTGATTTCGTCTCGAGCACCGTCGGGACTATCGACTTTCTCTCGATCTGCACCCTCACCTTGACTGTCGCAGGTCTCAGCCTCGGCAAGGACCTTCCCTTGCTCAAGACGATCGGCTGGAAGATCGTGCCCGTCGGAATCGTCGCGATCCTCGCCTCTTACCTACTTTCCGTGGTCGTCGCGGAGTTCGCGCTGGGCCTCTGGCACTAGAACTGCACCCGAAGACGCTGAGAACCGAAGACACCGCGATCCGAAGACACAGAGAACCAAAGATGTTGAAAGGAACCAATACCCATGTCCATCGCTGACACCCGCACCCGCACAGACTCGGTTTCGAGCACGATCGAGAAGTGGGCATCACGCCTCATCGACGTCAGCCACACCATCCATGCTCACCCAGAGTTGGCATTCGAAGAGCATCATGCGTCGGCCCTCTTGGCGGACGCCGCGCAGGAAGCCGGCTTCACGGTTACTCGCGCCGCCTACGGCCTCGAGACGGCATTCGAAGCGGTGCGGGGCTCCGGCCCCTTCCGCGTCGTCGTCTGCGCCGAGTACGACGCCCTTCCCGACATCGGTCATGCGTGTGGACACAATGTCATCGCCGCTGCCGGACTGGGAGCAGCGATCGCGCTCGGAGAGGTCGCGGAGGAACACGGCCTGACCGTCGTCCTTCTCGGTACGCCGGCCGAAGAACATGGCGGCGGGAAAGTCTTGCTGCTCGAACGTGGCGCATGGGAGGGGGCGGCGATGTCGATCATGGTCCACGGCGCTGCAGGTGAAGACGTCAGCTGCACCGTCACCGGAACGCAGGCAGTCGACCGGTTCGACGTGACCTACACCGGAAGAGCCGCACACGCGGCCGCTGCGCCACACAAGGGCATCAACGCAGGCGACGCCGCCACGATCGCCTTGGTCGCCATCGGACTTCTCCGTCAACAACTTCCGTCCGACGTCAGGCTCAACGCCTATGTCGAGCACGGCGGCGAAGCAACAAACATCATTCCGGCCTCGACGTTGGTGCGAGCGGAAGTTCGGGCCGCAGAACTCGACGTGCTGTTGGACGCCAAGCGTCGTATGCTCTCCTGCTTCGAGGGCGCAGCTGTGGCCAGCGACTGCTCCTGGTCGACCGAACGCGCCGAACCGCGCTACGAGGAGCTTGTTCAACACCGCGTGCTGGCGACGATCTGGGACGAGGAGATCGCGAGCCTGGGCCGCACCGCGGCCGCCCGAACTCCCCTGACCGGCGGCTCGACAGACATGGGCAACGTGTCGAAGGTGGTTCCCTCGATCCACCCGATGATCGCGTTACGCGGCGTTACCGGAGTTCCTCACACGATCGAGTTTGCCGCTGATGCCCGCTCCGCAGCGGGCGACGAAGCTGTTCTGCACGGAGCAATTGCAATGGCACGCACTGTGATCCGAGCCGCCACCGGGGACTCGCGCTCCAACCTCCTGACGATTGCGGCCCAGCGCGAGTCAGGAGCGACTACCGTCACGAGCGCCGAATGAGCACCACCGGCGTCTATGTTTCCGCGCTCGAATTCTTCTCCATCGGCATCGGGCCCTCCAGTTCACACACGGTCGGTCCGATGCGAGCCGCCCGCACTTTTGTCGGCGAGCTCTCCGACGCCGGCTTGACCGCGTCGGTCGACCGAATTCGCTGCAATCTGCACGGCTCTCTCGCCGCCACCGGAATAGGGCACTGCACTCCCGACGCGGTGATCGCGGGACTTCGTGGGTTGGATCCTGAAACGTGCGAGCCGAACGACGTTCACGGGCGTTGGGCCGAGCTCTCGGACGGCGGATCGGTGAAGCTCGTCGGCGGCTCACTCGGGCACGTTGTGTTCACTCACGAGGACATGGTGTTCGAGCCGCTCGTTCGCCGTCACGGGCACCCCAACTCGATGACACTGACCGCCTTCATCGGTCGCGAAATCGTCTGTACGAGTATATATCTGTCGATCGGTGGCGGATTCGTACTGCGCGCCGGAACGGAGACGCAAGCAAGCGCGCATTCGATCAACTCACGCTATCGAACCGCGAAAGAGCTACTGGCGGAATGCGGCTCCGTAACTATCGCCGAGTTGGCACTGTCGGACGAAATCGCGATACACGGCCAGGATCGGGCATTCACCGGCATCGACGCGATCTGGTCCGCGATGCGCACATGCATCGAACGCGGCACCCAGACCGAAGGTGTATTGCCCGGGCGTCTCGGAGTTCGCCGAAGAGCACGGTCTGCGAACATTCAACTGGAACAACGTAACTGCGCACCCTCCTCACGCGAGTGGCTGACCGTCTACGCCATGGCGGTCAACGAAGAAAATGCAGCAGGTGGCCGCGTGGTAACGGCTCCGACGAACGGCGCTGCGGGCATCGTGCCGGCGGTGCTCTATCACCACATACGCGCTACGGGCGCCGGCGTTCACGACGTTCGAACCTTTCTCCTCACCGCTGCCGCAATCGGATCGATCATCAAGGCGAATGCCTCGATCTCGGGCGCGGAGGCGGGGTGCCAAGGCGAGGTCGGAGCTGCCTGCGCGATGGCGGCAGCCGGCTTGTGCGCTGTCATGGGCGGATCACCACGACAAATCGAGAATGCAGCTGAGATTGCCATGGAACACCATCTGGGGCTGACCTGCGATCCGGTTGGTGGCCTGGTCCAAATCCCCTGCATCGAACGAAATGCCGTAGCCGCCTCGACTGCAGTCACCGCAGCTCAGCTCGCATACCTCGGTGACGGGACGCATGTGGTGAGCCTCGATACCGTCATCGAAACCATGCGCCAAACCGGAAACGACATGTCCGTGCGTTACAAGGAAACAAGTGAAGGCGGGCTCGCCGTCAATGTCGTCGAGTGCTGAGGAGGATGTCGACGGCAGCGGCGAGGGCGGGCGGACGCCGTCGCCGTCGCCGGAAATATCATCCTCTCGAACGATGAAGTCCGGTGTACCGATTTCTACACTCGGTGACATGACTTTGTGGACGGTGACCAGATGATCGCTCATCACGCTGGAGGAATCCCACTGCACAATTCTTCACGGCACAACACTGCGGGGCCGTCGCGCTCGACGCAGTCCTCAGGTCGCAAGATCGCCGCGTTGATCGCGTTGGTCGCCGGTTTCTCCGCTGCCTTCGTTCTCGCCCCGGGCATGCTGACGAGTAGGCCGGGTGATGGGTACGCAGACCAGGGAGAACTCGTCGAGACGGTCCGCGCCGCGTTCGTCGAATACTGGCGTTCCGGTGTCCAAGCCTTCTCGCCGAGCTTGGAGTCCGCTGTCGACTACTGGCTGCGGTACCACGTGGCCAAGGCCGTGATCGCGGTAATCCTGCTGACGGTTCTGCTCGCACTCGGCCGGATGCTCAAGGCGTCGTTCGTGAACGCCGGCCCTCTGACGGCTGGAAAGAAACTCGCATTCGTCTCGGCGGGAGGGCTGGTCACGCTCCTCGCGATGTTTTCCTCGGTACTCGTGATGGCAAATATCCAAGGTGTCGTTGCACCCTTCTCTTCGCTGATCTCGATGTTGCCCGTGGCCCAGACGGATGGGGCACTCTCCGAAACTGTCGGGCAGGTCCGACAACAGCTCGCTCAGTCGACGGGCACCGGAAATCAGCAAAGTCCCGCCCTCGAACTGATGATCAGCGACTTCGCGCGGTATCACTTGGCCATGGCGGTGATCGCGCTGATCGCGGCAGCAATATCACTGGCCGTGACTGTGGTCGTGTGGGCACGCTTCGCGAGAACGGCACGATCCGAGCGACGGACGAGATTCATGTCGGGGTCGATAGGTCTTCTCACTGCACTGTTCACGCTGGGATTGATCGTTGTCGGCGTAGCAAATATGGGCACCGCGGCAGACCCCGCGCTGGCCCTGGCGGCGTTCTTCAACGGCGGGCTCTGACCCAAGTCAAGGGTTCAGACCAGGGTTCCGTAGTCCCCCGGTACCGGTTGAGGAGGTACCTGGGGACTGCGTCTGCCGTACCCGGGGTCGATGTGTGAGTGCCCTCGGACAGGCAGAGTTCGACTCATGAAAACCGGAGCAAGACGCATCATGCTTGTCGGCCTGTGCAGCGCCATGGTTGCCGGCGCTGTAATCAGCTGCAGCACGGACAAATCCGCAGACAATCCCACATCCACCACTGACAAGGTCATGGACTCTGCCATCACCGACCAGCTCGATTCGATCGTCGACGCAGCGGTGAATTCGACCGGGATTCCCGGTGCGATGGTGGGCATTTGGGGGCCCGACGGCAACTACGTCAAGGTTGCAGGAGTCTCGGATACGGCAACCAAAGCGCCGATGGAAACCGACTTCTACCACCGGATCGGCAGCGTCACCAAAACATTTACCGTGACCGCCCTGCTGCAATTGGTCGACGAGGGAAAGATCGGTCTCG
>NZ_LVCT01000250.1:0-4354 GCF_001647205.1 Rhodococcus sp. EPR-134 | reverse complement strand
CACGACGTCCGAACAGTTTGTGATGGAATATCTTTCGGATCCCCGCCGAACTTTCACACCGGAGGAACTCGTCGGGTACGTCAAGGACCTCCCACTCCAACTTCGACCAGGGACCACCGTCGACTATTCGAACACCAACACTGTTCTGCTGGGCATGGTGATCGAAAAGGTCTCCGGCTCAAAACTGTCGGAAGTCATCGACACCAAGATCACGACACCACTCGGAATGGAGCACACCAGCTTTCCCACCACCAGCGCGTTCCCGACACCACACGCTCAGGGGTACACCAACCAAACGCTCGACGAATCCGTGACCGCGGCGACGGACTGGAATCCGTCGTGGGGCGGCGCCGCGGGTGCAATGATCTCGTCGTTGGACGACATGCGCATCTGGGTTCCGGCGCTGGCCAAAGGCGATCTCCTGACCGACGCCACTCAGAAGCAGCGCCTGCAAACCGTGAGCTTGAGCGAAGGGGACGACAGCTCCGGCTACGGACTCGGTTTGTTCAACAGCGGCGGCTGGATCGGTCACAACGGAAGCCTGCCCGGCTACAAGACAGTCTCGGTCTACTTGCCCGAGAAGGACACAACCCTGGTCGTCTTCATCAACACCGACATCGACGGAGAGACCGACCTGACCAGTGCTTTGATGGTGCCGATCACCAAGTTGATCAGCCCGGGCAACGTCTACGGCTGATCACCGCGGGTCCGATCCACAATTCGGACGAAAGTGACATCTCGGGTTTCGATCTGTCGATAGGCTCGACCGTCGACAGATCGAAACCCGAAAGAGGCACTCATGGGATCGTTGAACGACTGGCTTCTCGACAGCGACAGCCCGCTCGTGGGGATTGTGGGTGGCATCCTACTGACGATCGCAATGCTCTCCGGCGGTACGGGCATGTAGCCCATTCACATCAGCATGTGATTCGTGACATCAGCACGTGACTCAACGAACATGTTCGTTACGAACATGTTCGTGTACGGTAAAAACATGCCCAACCAGCCAGCAAGTCCATCGAGCCGACGCAATCGTCCGGCCAAACCCGCTCTGACACGCGAGGGCATCGTCAGTACCGCGGTGGAAATCTTGCGATCGGAGGGGTTGCAGAAATTGACCATGCGTCGACTCGCCCTCGAACTCGATACCGGGCCGGCATCTCTGTACGTGTACGTTCAAAATACCGCCGAATTGCACGCCGCCGTTCTGGACACACTTCTCGGAGTGGTCGACCTCGCCGAAAATTCCTCCGGCACTTGGCAAGCTCGCCTTGAACGGGTGTTGACCTCGTACACGGCCGTGCTGTTCGATCATCCCGGTCTCGCCCAGTCGGCACTCGTTTCCCGACCCAGCGGAGTTCACTACGTACGCCTGCTCGAGCGCCTGCTGGCATTGCTCGACGAAGGCGAAGTCCCTCCAGGTCAAGCCGCGTGGGGCGTGGACTTGCTACTGCAGTACGCGACGTCCACTGCTGCCGAACACTCGGCGCCGAACAGTTCCGCCGACGCGGATGCCCAATGGAGCGCGCTGACCGACGCAATCCAGAACGCAAACCCGCAGACGCACCCACTCGTCGCAAGACATGCAACAGCTCTACTTGCCGGTGAACCCTCGGCGCGCCTCTCCTGGGGATTCCGCACGCTCATCACGGGCATCGAGAACACCCCACTCACTTCTTAGGAACCCACCATGAACCAGTACCCCATCGCAATCATCGGCGCCGGCCTCGGTGGCCTCACCCTCGCCCGAGTCCTCCATCTCCGCGGAATCGATTCGGCGGTATTCGATCTCGAATCCGGACCGACAGCCAGAACTCAAGGCGGGATGCTCGACATCCACGAAGACTCGGGTCAGATCGCGCTTCGTGCCGCCGGCCTCTATGAGGAGTTCCGCGCCCTCGTTCATCAAGGCGGGGAAGAGACACGCGTCCTCGATCGAAATGCCGTCGTGCACCTGAGCGAGCAGGACACCGGAGACGGCGACCGCCCGGAAATCGACCGCGGCCAGCTCCGTGACCTACTGCTCAGCTCAATTCCGAAGGAAACAATCCACTGGGGAGCCAAGGTCCGCAGTGCTCATCCGTTGCCGGATGGTCGACACGAAGTTCACCTCGCGGATGGAACCCACTTCACCACCGATCTCCTGGTCGGCGCCGACGGTGCGTGGTCGAAAATCCGTCCATTGGTTTCAAACGACACTCCTGCGTACACCGGAATATCTTTCGTGGAGTTCGACCTTCACGACGCCGACAACCAGCACGTGGATGCCACTGAAACCGTCGGCGGCGGAATGATGTTCGCACTCAGTGCCGACAAGGGCTTCCTTGCCCACCGTGAGACCGACAACAGTCTGCACATCTATGCCGCCCTGCGAGTTCCCGAGAGCTGGGCAGCGAGTGTCGACTTCTCCGACGATCACATCGCGAAGAAGGTTCTGCTGGAACACTTCTCGGACTGGGACGAGTCACTGCGTTCACTGATCGTCGAAGCCGACAGCTCGCTGACCCCTCGCCCCATCCATGCCCTTCCCATCGGCCACAGTTGGAGCCGTACTCCCGGGGTCACTCTGCTCGGGGACGCGGCCCACGTCATGTCGCCGTTTGCCGGAGAGGGCGCGAACCTGGCAATGCTCGACGGCGCGGAACTCGGCCAGGCGATCGCGTCGCACAGCAGCACGGAGGAAGGGCTAGCTGTCTACGAAGAGCGCCTATTCCCACGCAGCGCCGCATCGGCACAACAGTCCGCTGATGGACTGGACATGTGCTTCGGCGAGAACGCACCCCAGGGGCTCGTGGACATGTTCACCTCACTCCCGTGACCTGACAAACTCGGATCAGGTCGTCACGTCCACGTGGGCAAGCGACGAGGACAAACCGCGATGGGCTTCAACTTGATCGAGTAGTTGGTGGGCTTTCTGCTCGACCACGGACACTGCATCGGCACCGGCGACCCAACGACGTGGGGGTAGCGGCGAATCGACAAGTGCCACAAGTGCCGCGGCAAGTTTCACCGGATCCCCGCCCTGGGCACCGTTCATACTCTTCCACGCTTCGACGGTCTCGCCAGTCCGAGCGTCGTAATCGTCTATCGACAATTCCGGCCAGACCGACGACGCACCCTCGACAAGCAGTTCGGTCCGGAAGAATCCCGGCTCCACGATCATCGTCCCGATTCCGTACGGTTCGACATCGAATTGCAATGATTCCATCCAACCCTCCAGCGCAAACTTCGACGCCGCGTAGGCTGCGCAAAACTCCTGACCAACCAGGCCCGCAAGCGAGCTGACAGTCACGACACGTCCACTCCGTTGCCTACGCATTACCGGCAACACCGCCCGTGTCACATTGATCGGCCCGAAAAAGTTGGTCTCCATCTGAGCGCGAAGTTGCGCCGGACTGACAACCTCGAAGAACCCGGCGTAGAAGTTTCCGGCGTTGTTCACCAGTACATCGATTCCACCAAATCGTGCAACTGCCGTGTCCACCGCAGCATATGCGGCTTGTTCGTCGGTGATGTCCAAGGCAATCACCAACAGGTCGTCATGCGCACCGATCGCTGCAGAAACACGGTCCGCATCACGCCCCGTTGCCACCACCGCGTGCCCGGCGGCAAGAGCAGCCTGAGCAATATCGACTCCCATCCCCCGGCCTGCGCCGGTTACGAACCAGACCTTCTTGTCACCCATGTTCACTGTCCTCCCGTTTGATGGAGTCCAGTACAGAACAAATTCCACGGGCCTGGGAGTGCCTATCGTTCCCGGTAACAGCAGACCCCCTCGACGCCCCTCCTACTCGCGAAGAGTCGTCAAGAAGGCAATACGGTCACCACGGTAGAGCGAACGAACGCGCTCGATCGGCACACCATCCGGGTCGACAGACGTCCGGTGTAATAGAAGCATCGGCATCGAGGTGGTGGACTCGACGAGGGTTGCCTCCCGCGGTGAAGCGAGCACCGTCTCGATCCGTTCGGTTGCGGAGGCAAAGACCACGCCGATGGAACGGATAGCCGCGTACAGCGACGTCGTCGCATCGAAAGCGTCGAGCATCTCACCGAACCTGCTGTCCGGCAGGAACGTTGATTCGAGTCCGATCTTCTCTCCGTCGGCGAAGAGGACACGCTCGAGGTGAACGACGCTGTCACCTGGTTCGATACCCAATTCCGTGGCGAGACCGTCGTCGGCCGACATTCGTTCGAAGGTCACAACCTTACGACTGGGTACTCGCCCAGCGCTCAGAGCACCTTCGGTATAGGAACGAATCGATAGCGGCTGAACCAACTTCGGACTCGCGACGACAGTGCCCCGCCCCCGCCGCTCGATTCGCCCTTCGACAAGAAGATCACGAAGCGCTTGACG
>NZ_LVCT01000249.1:0-10894 GCF_001647205.1 Rhodococcus sp. EPR-134 | reverse complement strand
CGCTCGAGGTCCCCGGCCCGGTGGACGTCTGCTGATTCATGGCGCAAGCGTACAAGAATTCGGTCTATACCAATTGTTAACCTGGAGTTCGTCTCGATTCCCCCTATTGGTCTAGACCAAACGTCACTATCTCTACATGCGAATTTTGATTGTGGGCGGAGGGATCCTCGGAACGGCGCACGCCGACGAGGCAATCCGTCGGGGACACGACGTCAGCCATCTCGAACGTGAGCCCGAAGCCCGCGGTGCCACGGTACGGAACTTCGGCCTCGTCTGGGTATCCGGGCGAGCCCCGCACGAACTCGAAGCTGCGCTGCGCTCGCGCGAACTGTGGGCAGACCTTGCCGCCCGTGTCCCCGGCGTCGGATACCGCCCAGCCGGCTCCATCACCCTCATGCGCACCGAGGAGGAGGTCGCGGTCGCGCAGGAAGCGTTCTCTCGGCCGGACGCCGACAACCGAGGGTTCGCGCTTCTGGATCCCGACGCCGTTCGCGTCGCCAACCCCGCGCTCCGGGGCAAGTTTCTCGGCGGACTGCACTGCACGCTGGACGCCGCTGTCGAGTCACGGCAAGCGCTCCCCGCCATCCGTTCTTACCTCGAATCCACCGGCCGTTACACCTTCCACGCCGGAACGGAAGCCCGCGAGATCACGACGACCACCTCCGGCGCACACATCCGCGACGACCACGGTCGCAGCTTCGACGCCGATCTCGTGATCGTCTGCCCCGGAGCAACACTCGGCGGATTGGCTCGCGATCTCGCCGGCGATCTCCCGTTGCGCCGTGTGCGCCTGCAGATGATGCAGAGCGCCCCACTCGGCGAAAAGCTCACCACCGCAATCGCTGACGGTGACAGCTTCCGCTACTACCCGGGTTTCGCCGGATCTGCCCTCGATCACCTCCGTACAGTACAGCCGCAGGAACCGACTGCCGAGGAGCACCGCATGCAACTCCTGTGCGTGCAGCGCTTGCACGGCGGGCTGACCATCGGCGATACCCACGAATACGAAGAACCCTTCGACTTCGATGTCGACGAGGCGCCCTATCGCCATCTGTCCGGAGTCGTGGAAACACTTCTGGGACGCGATCTTCCGCCAATCGTCAAGCGTTGGGCGGGCGTCTACAGCCAGTGCATCGACCCCTCACAACTTGTTCACCGCGCACAAGCCGCCGACAACGTCTGGGTGGTTGCCGGCCCCGGTGGCCGCGGTATGACGCTCGGCCCGGCACTGGCGGAACAAACCGCCGACCAGCTCGGTCTCTGAATCTCTCCGACAAGAAAGACTTCTCATGTCTCCGATCACCCTTGCCGTTCTCGACATGGCCGGCACCACCGTCGCCGACGACGGACTGGTTCTTCGCGCCTTCGCTGCCGCCGCTGAAGCCGGCGGACTGCCCGCCGAAGGCCCGGAAGCCGACGCCGCTCGCCAGTACGTCCTCGACACGATGGGCCAGTCGAAGATCGTCGTGTTCCGGGCGATCTTCGGTGACGAAGACCGCGCCCAGGCCGCGAACGCCGCCTTCGAAACCACGTACGACTCCCTCATCGACCAGGGCCTGGCCGAGCCGATCCCCGGCGCCGAGAAAGCCATCACCACTTTGCGCGAGGCCGGCATCAAAGTTGCCTTGACCACCGGGTTCAGCCGATCGACCCAGGACAAACTCCTCGTCGCGCTCGGCTGGAAAACCCTCGCCGATCTCACCCTCTCCCCCGCCGAGGCCGGTCGCGGTCGACCGTACCCCGACCTGATTCTGACTGCCCTGCTCAAACTTTCGATCGACGACGTCCACCAGATCGCCGTACTCGGCGACACGTCCAACGACGTGCTCAGCGGCATTCGTTCCGGCGCATCCATCGTCGCCGGAACTCTGACCGGCGCACACGACGAGCAACAGCTTCGCGACGCCGGAGCCACCCACATCGTCCCGTCCGTGACGGAGTTCGCCGAACTCCTCACCCACTCCTGATCTCACCTCCGAAAAAGGAATCGTCATGCGTCTACGCCCGAGCATCGCTGCGGCCGCTCTCGCCGTGTCCGTCCTTTCGTTCACCACTGCCTGCGGTGGCACCGGCACTGCTGCCGGATCAGACACCGAGACCGTCACCGTCTACAGCGCCGACGGTCTGTCCGGTTGGTACAAGGGAAGATTCGACGCCTTCACCGCGCAGACCGGTATCGCCGTCAACCTCGTGGAAGCCGGATCCGGCGAGGTCGTCTCCCGCGTCGAAAAGGAGCAGTCCAACCCACAGGCAGACGTGATCATCACGCTGCCCCCGTTCATCCAGAAGGCCGACGCCCAAGGTCTGCTCGAGCCCAGCGGAATCGACACCTCCGCCGTTCCTGCCGACGAGAAGGACGACGCCGGCAAGTACGTGCCCGTCGTCGAGAATTACCTCTCGTTCATCGCCAATCCGACTGCATCACCCGCCCCACAATCTTGGGACGATCTGCTCACTGACCAGTTCAAGGGCAAGTTGCAGTACTCCACGCCCGGCCAGGCCGGCGACGGCACCGCGGTGCTCTTGCTGCTCCAGCACCTGATGGGTAAGGAAGGAGCACTCGACTACCTCGGAAAGCTCCAGGCCAACAACGTCGGACCCTCGTCTTCCACCGGAAAGCTCCAGCCCAAGGTCAGTAACGGAGAGCTGCTGGTCGCCAACGGTGACGTCCAGATGAACCTCGCCTCCATCGCCGACGACGGATCGAAGTTCGACATCTTCTTCCCCGCTGGAACCGACGGCACTCGCACCACCATTGCACTGCCCTACGTGATGGGCCTCGCCAAGAGCGCACCGAGCAGCGAACAAGCCAAGAAGTTGATGGAGTTCCTGCTCTCCGAAGAATCCCAGAAGACCGTCGCCACCGATGCACTCGGCGTATCGGTCCGCGAGGACGTCCGAAGCGCTGCCGGTGAATCCACCGACAAGAACACGCCTTCCGGAGTTCTGCAGGGCGTCAACGTGTGGACCCCGAACTGGAACGACGTCCTCAGCTCGCTCGACGCCGACATCGCCGCTTACCAGAAAGCCACCGGGAGCTGATCATGGCAAGAACCAGACTGGGGCGGACGCTCCCCGAGACCGTCGGTGTTCACGGAGCGATCGAACATTCTGCTCCGGCCATCACCTTCGATCGCGTCAACGTCGCCTACGGCCGCGGGAAGACCGCAACCCATGCACTCGTCGATTTCAATCTGCGAGTGGCACCCGGTGAGTCTGTGGCACTGCTGGGGCCCAGTGGATCCGGCAAGTCGACCGCCCTGAAGGCCCTCGCGGGATTTGTCCGCCCCACGTCCGGTTCCGTCAAGCTCGGCACCCGAGACATCACCAATCTGCCTCCCGCACAACGCGGTATCGGCGTCGTCGTCCAGTCGTACGCTCTCTTCCCGCACATGCGAGTATCCGAAAACGTAGCCTTCGGACTCCGAGCCCATCGCGTGCCGCGGTCGGAGATCGGCACTCGCGTGGCCGAAGCCCTGGACATGGTCGGGATGTCGGCGTACGGAAAGCGGCTTCCCCGTGAACTTTCCGGCGGTCAACAGCAGCGAATCGCCATTGCCCGAGCGTTGGCAATTCGCCCTGGAGTACTCCTCCTCGACGAACCACTGGCCGCCCTGGATGCTCAACTTCGCGAGAGCATGCTCGGTGAACTGGCGAGACTGCGCGCAGCACTACCTGACACAGCCATGCTCTATGTGACGCACGATCAGAGTGAAGCCCTGGCGCTCGCAGACCGAATCGCAGTGATGCGCAACGCCAGACTCGCGGACATCGACACCGCTGAGGCCTTGTGGAAACGTCCGCCGTCCAGCTTCACCGCGGCGTTCCTCGGGGGTGCCAACCTGCTGCCCTGCACCGTCACACGCGTCATCGGCACCTCCGCGCTGGTCTCGATCGGTGGCACGCCGTTCACTGCTCACGCCCCGCAGCCCGAGATCGGGCAAATCGAATGGGAGTCCGACATGGACGCCTACCTGTGTGTTCGTCCACACGCGGTAGCCGTAACCGGCCTCGGCGCACGAGGATCATTCCCGGCGCGCATCGTCTCGAGCGTCTGGCGCGGTTCCACGACGCGTCTGACGCTGGCTGTACGTGGCCTCGACGATGTCCGCGTCGACGCGGATGTTCCAGGGCACGACGAACGACCGGTCGACACCGAAGTGGGCGTCGTCCTGCCCACGGACGGCAGTGTCCTGGTTCCGGCGGATCGCCACCCATGACGACAACCCTGGAACGCCCCGAAACCGCTGCGCCCCAGCACAAAGACCCGATCGCGTGGCGCCGGATCGGCTGGACGCTGCCACCACTGCTTCTTGTCCTCGTGTTTGCTGTCTATCCCACCGCACGTGTCCTCACGGAATCTCTGAGCACCGCAGATGGCACCGGGTTGTCCAGGTGGTCTTCCGTGGTCGGTTCGGAACTGTTCAGAACCGCGCTCTGGCGGACCATCCAAATCGCCGTGGCGTCGACCCTGGGTTGCCTGATCCTGGGCACCTTCCTCGCCTTGGTGCTTGCCTTCGTTCCGTTCGCCGGATCCAAGGTGGTGGGGCGATTGATCGACACGGTGCTCGCCCTGCCGTCTTTCCTGATCACGCTGGCGTTCACGTTCCTGTACGGGACAGCCGGCGCCGTCAACGCCTTGATCGTCCGCATCACCGGCGATGCGAGCGGCCCACTGAATTTCCTCAACACTCCGTTCGGTGTGATCGCGGCCGAAATCACTTTCTTCACACCCTTTGTCGTGCGTCCGCTATTGGCAGCGTTCACCCAGATTCCGCGTGAACAACTCGACGTGGCAGCCAGTCTCGGCGCGTCACCCGTCCGAGTTCTGCGACAGGTGGTGATGCCGGAAGCGTGGCCGGCCCTCCTGGCCGGTGGATCGCTCGTACTTCTGATGACACTGAATGAATTCGGCATCGTGCTCTTCACCGGAGCAAAAGACGTCGTAACTCTTCCGGTCCTCATCTACACCCGCGGCATTGTCACCTTCGACTTGCCCGGCGCAGCAGTGATCGCGACGGTCCAGGTCGCACTCTCACTCGGCCTGTACTGCCTCTACCGATTCACCTTCAACAGATTGATGGGAGGCAGCCGTGCTGCTGTGGACACGAAGCTCTAGGGCCCTCGTACTCGGATTCTTCACCCTGGTCGTCGCGGTGGTTTTTGTCGCGCCCATCGCCACCGTCGTCGCGGCTGCCTTGGCCGGATCGTGGACCGGTCCACTTCCGTCGAATCTCGGCGGCAAGAACTTCTCCACGGCGCTGTCCGACGAGAACTTCGCCAGCCTGATCGTCAGTTTGCAGACTGCATTCATCGCGGGGGCATTGGCATTGATCGTCGGAACGTGGGCCGCGCTGGCCGCGCGTGAGGCACCGATGTGGCTGCGGCGCATCACCGATGCCGTATTCCATTTACCGATTGCGGTTCCGTCGGTCGCGATCGGCTTGGGTCTGCTCATCACTTTCAACGAGCGCCCGCTACTGCTCGGCGGCACCAAGTGGATCGTGATTCTCGCTCACACGGTTTTGGTGCTTGCCTTTGCCTTCAGTTCCGTATCGGCCGCGCTCGAACGGCTCGATCCCGCCTACCGTCAAGCTGCCGAATCACTCGGCGCCGGCCCGGTGCGGGTGCTGACACGGGTAACGCTACCGATGCTGCTCCCAGCGTTGGGTGCGGCCGCCGGGCTTTCCATCGCACTGTCGATGGGTGAGCTGGGCGCAACGGTCATGGTCTACCCGGCGACATGGAAGACCTTGCCGGTCAGCATCTTCGGACTCACCGACCGTGGCCAGGTATTTCTTGCCGCAGCAAATACGACACTGCTGCTTGCAGTCACACTGGTCGCCCTCATGGTGGTCGGCAGAATTCGTCGGCGCTGACCTTGCTGTGCGCCTTTATTAACCGCCGGGGGTTAATAAAGGCGCACAGCAGGGTTTATCCCTTCCTCAAGATGTACCGCTGAACCTTGCCACTCGGGGTCTTGGGCAGGTTCGGAACAAAGTGCACCGTGCGTGGGTACGCGTGCGCGGCGAACTTCTTCTTCACCAACGTCTGCAGTTCCTTCTCGAGTTCGTCGTCGCCGTCGACGCCTTCGCGAAGAACGACGAACGCCTCGAGAACCTCACCGCGCAACTCGTCGGGCATGCCCACCACGGCGGCCTCGATGACGTGCTCGTGCATGACCAGCACGCTCTCGACGTCGAAGGGACCGATGCGGTAGCCCGCCATGATGATGACGTCGTCGTCGCGCGAGGAGAAGAAGAAGAATCCGTCCTCGTCCGTCATTCCCGCATCACCGGTGATGTACCAGCGGCCGTCTTCGCTGAATCGCTGCTTCGTCTTCTCCGGCGCATCGACGTACCCGGTGAACCACATCAACGGGCTGTTGTGAGTATCGATCGCCACGCGGCCCTGAGTGCGGGCCGGTGCAATGTCATCCGAATTGTCTTCCAGCACAGCGGCAGACCAACCCGGCAACGGACGACCCATGGATCCGGGACGGACATCGTCGCGAAGTCCGTCGGCCCAGGCGTTGACGATGAACATGCCGTGCTCGGTCTGGCCGTAGTGATCACGGACCTCGACGCCCAACGAGTTCTTCGACCACGCAACAACATCCGGAGTCAAGGGCTCACCGGCCGAGGAAGCGCGGCGCAGCGAGATGCCTTCCGGAACGGGAGCCTTGTCGGCACGCAGACTGCGGTAGACGGTCGGAGCGGCGGCAAAATTGGTGACACCGAACTTCTCGATGATCTGCCACGTCAGCGGCGCGGAGAATCCGGCGTGCAGCAGAAGGCTTCGCGTGCCGGCGGCAAGCGGGCCGAGCAACGCGTAGTACAGCCCGTACGCCCAGCCCGGGTCTGCGGCGTTCCAGAACACGTCGTCCTCTCGGACGTCGAGGCCGAACTCCTGGTAGGCGTGGAACGAGGCGAGCGCGCGCACCGGAACCGGCACGCCCTTGGGTGTTCCCGTGGTGCCACTGGTGAACAACTGCACCATCGGTGCGTTGCCGCCGACTGCCTGAGCAGCGCCCTTCGCGTCTTCGGCATCCTGAGCTGCGACAAGTGCGTCGAAGTCCAACTCGTCACCGGCCGCGCCGCCCGCGACGATGACCTGCCATGCTGCGTCGGCGGGGATGTCCTCTCCCGGCGCGAGCTTCTCGAGCTGATTGGCGTCGGAAATGACCACCTTCGCGCCGCTGGCGGTCAAGCGGAAAGCGATGGCCGGCGAAGCGAACGCCGTGAACAAGGGCACGTGGACTGCTCCGCGGCGCCAGATTCCGAGGAGCGCGACCACCAGGTCCGCAGACTTACCCATCAAGGTCGCGACGTTGTCACCCGGCTCGACTCCGAGGTCGGCCAGAGCTGCCGCGAAACGCGCCGACTGCTCACGTAGATGACCGTAAGTGAGGTCCACCGAGCTAAGGTCTGCCTCGACGACGGTGAATGCAACGCCATCCGCGGGATGCCGATCGCAGAGCAATTCTGCGGCGCTGGCATGCGGGGTGTCGTACTGGTCCAGCAGCTCGCGCACCCGTGCGGTGGGATCGGTGCTCATCAACTTGCTCCTTATCGATCGTCGTATGGTTGGCCCGACCGGTTACGTTTGGCGGCTCGTCATACGTACTGTTCACCCCCTATGATCTAGCTCACAAGAGAACTTCACTACCCCCAGAAAGGGGTACCTGCGTGAACCGACATGCTTCGTCACTTCTGCGCCCCCGCGACGGGGACGCAATGCGAGGTGAACTCCGCACAATCGCAGCTCAGGGCGTTGTTCCCGTGCTGTTCGGAGGCGAGGTCCAGGACGGAACCCTGCACCTGAGCGAATTCGTCGGCACCCGCACCAACAACCTCAAGGGCTTGGCCATCCCGCCGCGCTCGGGCATGGGCGGACGCGTCGTAGCCCAGGGTTCACCGATCACCGTCAACGATTACGGCAATTCGCAGTCCATCACTCATCACTTCGACCGTCCTGTTCTCAGCGAGGGCCTGCATTCGATCATCGCCGTTCCGGTCATGGTTTCGGGAAAATCGCGCGCTGTGCTCTACGCCGCGATCCGAGATTCCGCTCCGTTGGGTGACCGCACAGCAGACGTCATGGTCGGCGCATCCCGGCGTCTCGGGATGGAGTTCGCCATCCGCGACGAAGTCGATCGTCGCCTGCAACTACTGCAGGCCGCCGCCGCGACTACCGCCGACGGTATGTCTTCGGAAGAGATCCGCGGAGTCCACGCCGAACTACGCAGTGTCGCCCAGACCGTCACCGACACCGACTTGCAGACCAAACTCCGCGGACTCTCCCAGCGTTTGGCCAACCTGCTCCGTCCCACCGCCGACGCCGAATCCGACGTCACGCTCACCCCGCGTGAAGTGGATGTTCTCTCTCAGGTCGCACTCGGCTGCACCAACATCGAAGCCGGCCAACGGCTTTCCCTTCGCCCTGAAACAGTCAAGAGCTATCTGCGAAGCGCGATGGGAAAGCTGGACGCGAGCTCACGCCACGAAGCCGTGGTGACCGCCCGGAGGTTGGGACTGCTCCCCTGACGGGTCAGTAGCCTTCAGGCAGGGCGGTGAGCATGTCGCGGGTGACTGCGACGGCGTTGTCCGAACTTCCGCCCCGCACAACCAGAGTCGCGAAGGCCAGGTTCCCGCGATAGCCGACGAACCACGCGTGCGATCCCCCTTCGACCTCGGCTTCCCCGGTCTTGCCGTACACCTCACCCTGATCTTCGACGCGTTCTGCAGTACCGCTGGTGACCACGAGTCGCATCATGCCGCGCAGGCCGTCGACCATGGCGGGCGAGATCGCCGGGCGCTCACCGTCGATGGTGGTTTCGCGCCCTGAAATCAGTTGCGGCACCGGAGTCGAACCGTTCGCGACCGTCGCCGCTGCCATCGCCATTCCGAACGGACTGACCACGACCTTTCCCTGACCGAACCCGTCTTCGGTCCGCTGCACCAGGTCCGACGCCGGCGGCACCGAACCGGAATCGATCGGCAATCCCACCACGTTGTAGTCCTGGCCGATGCCGAACTGCGCTGCGGCAGTGGTCAACGTGTCTGGTTGCATCTCGCTGGCCAGCTTGGCGAAGGACGTGTTGCACGAACGCGCGAAGGCCGTTGCCATCGGCACCGTGCCGAGTGAGAACTCGTTGTAGTTGGGGACGCTGCGCTCACCGATCTCGATCCGGCCCGGGCAGGGCACCATCGTGTCGGGGGTCGCCTGACCGGTCGAAATTGCGGCGCCTGCCGTGATGATCTTGAACGTCGAACCGGGCGGGTACTGACCCATCGTCGCGACCGGTCCGTCGCGGTCTGCTGCCTTGTTCTGTGCGACAGCCAGGATCGCCCCACTCGACGGTTCGATGACTACCATCATCGCCTGATCCTTGTTCACGTTCACGGCACGCTGAGCAGCGATCTGAATGTTGCGATCCAAACTGATACTGAACGACGGAACAGGTTGCGGCGCAGTCTCGGTCAGCACATCGGTGTCGACGCCGTTCTGGTTGACCGTGACGACACTCCAGCCGGCTTTGCCGTCGACCTCGTCGATGATCGTCTTCTTGATCTGCCCGAGAAGGTCGGGCGCGAACTCCGGGTCCGTCGAGACGAGATCCGATTCGTCCGAGACAGAGACTCCCGAGATGGCTCCCAGTTGCGCCGATACCTGGTCGTAGTCGTCACTGCGCAGGCGGGTCACCAGATAGTCGCCCTTGACGGCCGTCGAGGATTCGGCGATCGATTGACCCGTCAGCGAAGAATCGAACCGACCGAGAACACTTGCGAGATTGTTTGCGGAACCAATGATGTCGTTGCTCTTGGAGCGATCGAACTTCACTCGGTAGACAATTCCCGGCACCAGGACATCCGTGCCCGAATGCTCGTTGACCCGCGCTCGCGGCGCCGCGGTTGCCCGCAACGACATCGTCTGCTTGTCACCGAGGCGCGGGTGAACGTCCGTCGAACTCCACCGGACGGACCAGTCGCCGTCCTTGCGTCCCATCTGCAGCTCGCCGTCGTACGTCCACACACGGTCTTTCGGAAGGTGCCACTCGTAGGTGTAGCCGACCGTCGCAGTGTCACCGTTCATCTTCACCGACGTGGTCTCGGCAGTCATCGACTCGGCCTGGAGCGCATCCCAGGTGTCACTCAATACAGGACCCGCGGAATCAGGCCGGTCCGTCAGTTTTGCTGCCTCGTCGATATCCCTGTCACCGAACGCACTCAGGAACTGCTGCGCGACGGGCTCGGGGCCGGCGGGTTTCGGAGTACACGAACTGATCCCCACCGCCAAGAAAATCACGGTGCAGGAGGCCAACAGTTGGGCCGAGCGACTACGAGAGAAATGCCGAGTGTTCATCGAGCCCCATAGTAGGGCGACAAATGCTCCACCCAGCGTAGGCGCGACCATTGCACGCAGCTTGTACGGTCAGTCGAGCAGCACCGTCGAGAAGGTCGCGACCTGTCGGAACCCCACCCGCGAATAGGTCGACCGCGCAATCGTATTGAAGCTGTTGACGTACAGGCTCGCAATGCGACCGGTCGCCATGATCGACTCCGCTACAGCCGCTGTACCGGTCACGCCGAAGCCCTGCCCACGAAATTCCGGGTTGACCCACACACCCTGGATCTGGCCACAGCGAGCAGACATCGAACCGACCTCCGCCTTGAAAACGACCTGGCCGTCCTCGATGCGCGCCCACGCTCGACCAGCGGCGATCAGGCTAGCGACACGGTGCCGGTATCCGCGCCCACCGTCGTTGGCACGCGGGTCGACTCCGACCTCTTCGATGAACATCGCGATCGCGGCAGGCAGATAGATCTCGAGTTCGTCCGAGCGAACCTGCCGGACCAGTGGATCCGACGGGCACGCCAGCGGCTCGGAAACC